>JALYUD010000093.1 GCA_030853905.1 Vulcanimicrobiota bacterium | reverse complement strand
CCCTAACACCGTGGCTGACCCTACGCTAATTTACCAGCCGCCGCCGGAGTCGCCGCCACCGCCGCCGCCGCCGAAGTCACCCCCGCCGCCACCACCGAAGTCGCCGCCGCCGCCTCCGCCAATATCTCCGAAAGAGGCGTTGCCCATGTCGGCTTGGCCGGCATCATTTTGCCAGCCGCCAGCGTCTGGCGCGGACGCGGCGTCAGCACCGGGGACGATGCCGGTGTTGTCCGGGCCGCCGACGCCCATGTTCTGACGTCCGAACAGTTCGTTACCCAGAAACGCCCCGCCGAGGCCTCCGAGGAGACCGCTGAAGAAGCCTCCGCCGCCGCCGAAGCCGCCGTAGCCGGGGCCGTAGCCGCCGTACCCGGGACCGTAACCGGGGCCACCCGCTCCTCCCGGACCGCCGCCGTAACCGGGGGGCGTCATGGCACGCCCGCTGATCGCCCGGAACACGGCCCGGATGATGAGAAACCCCGCGATCAGGATTAGGATCAGCCACAACAAGGACATGCCGCCTCCGCTCGAACGGGCGCGCGCCGGAGAGCGCTGTGAGGATGTCGCAGCACCGAGCGAGCCGACATGGCTGCGATACTGCGCCAGAATCAGATTGACGCCGGTCGTGATGCCGCCGTCGAAATCACCGGCGCGGAAATAGCCGCGCATCGCTTCCCGGATGCTCGCGATCGTCCCGGACGGAAAGAACGCGGCCGCGGCGCGGCCGGGCACGATTCCTTGTACGCGTTCCGCTTTCGCCAGGAAAATCAGCACGCCGTTGACTTGCTGTTGGGCAAAGATGCTCTGCGCGGCTGCCTGAGGCGTTTGGCCCTCGAGCGACGGGACCGTCACGATGACGATCTCTTTGCCGGTCTGCGCGTTGAAGTTGCCGATCGTGGTGTCGAGCGACGAAATGGTGCTCGTACTGAACAGGTGCGCGCCGTCTTGCACGAAGCCCGATCGCGCCGCGGCGGGAACGGCAAGGGAAACCACGAGCAGGAGCGACGCGATGAGGGCGCCCACTGTGCGCTTGCGCACGTTCAACTCATTCACGCCCTTCAATACCCGCCCCCCGGCCCGATGTTTCCAAGTTCGGCCTCCTAGGGCGGATCGGCCGAAGGCCGAACGCAACAGATTCGACGAAGTCGATCTTTAGCAGGGTGGGAAAATACTGCTAGCGAGGCCTTCCCCGGGGCGGTCCATCACAGCCGGATCGTGATGAGAGCGACGCCGACGACGCTCGCCACGAAGATCGCGATGAAGACCCAAATGGCCGCTTTCTTGAGGTTATCGCCGAGCTGGCGGCGGCGCCGGGTGCGGTGCCTCATGATGAGCGCGCCTGGGCGGCGTCGGCCGTGCCCCACAAACGTTCGAGATTGTAGAATGCGCGCTGTTCCGGGGTGAAGACGTGCGCGACGATCGTGCCGAGATCGATCAGGATCCAGCCGCCATCGCTATAACCTTCGGTTCGGGCGACGGCGAAACCGGCGTCACGAACGGCCACCGTGATTGCGTCGGCGATCGAACGGGTTTGTATTTTGGAACGTCCGGTCGCGATAAGAAAGGAGTCCGCGATGATCGTGCGCCCGCCAAGCGGCAGTACGGTCACATCTTCGGCCTTCTTGTCCAGTGCGGCCTCACGGACGACGTCGATGAGATCAGGCAGGGAGCGGTCTCCTTTCATTGCGTGCTGCGGCCGCAGACACACCTTCGAACGAAGCGAGGGCGGCGAGCGTTGCCGGCGCGGCCTCCAGATTACGGCCCCGCAGATAGGCGACGGAGGCGCGCAGAACCGCGCCCATCGCCGCTTCCCAATCGCTGAACGCGAGCGCTTCGAGGGCGCGCCGTTCCGCGAAAGCGCGTCCCGGTTCGAGTCCGTCGGCGAGGTAAACGATCGCGTCGAGTCGCGACATGTGCGGCGCGCCGAGCGTATGCGCCCGGATCGCCGATAGTATGCCGGAATCCTCGACGCCGAAACGTTCGCGCGCCAGTTCGGCGCTCAGGCGCGCGTGCAAGACGATCGGATAGCGGCGTTCGAACGGTTCGATCGAGAATCCACGCGCTTCGCATTCGCGCAGCAGACGTTCGTTATCGTAGAGCCGCGCCAGGTCGTGCAACAGACCGGCGAGCCGCGCTCGCTCAGGCTCTTCGCCGTGGCGTTGCGCGAGCCGCCCGGCGAGTCGAGCGACGCGAACGCAGTGCGCGTAGCGGTGCTCTTGCCCGAGTTCCGCGCGCACGTCACGCAGCAGCGCTACGAAGTGCGTGCCCGCATGGGGCCCGACCGGCATGTTAACGTTCTGCAACGCGCTCGGCGAGCAGCGCTTCGAGTTGCGCTAGGCGGGTGCGGTAGAGTTCGCCGCGCAGATTGCCGGCCCACATCACGACCGCGTTCTCACCGTTATCGCTATAGTAGGCGCGGCGCACGGAGACGATCGTGAAACCGTACTTGCGATAGAGATTTTGCGCGATCACGTTGGATTCGCGCGCTTCCAAGGTGATCCACGACGCGCCGCGTTCGATCGCTTCACGCAGCAGGCGCACCAGCACTTCTTCACCGTAGTGGCGGCCGCGCAGCGCGGGATGCACGGCGATCGTCGTCACGTGAGAATCCTCGAGGATCACCCAGATGCCGCCGTACGCGACGATCTCGCGACTGGGTCCGCCGCTGGTCCGTCCAACGAAATAATGGGCCAGCTTGTTGTCGCTCAGTTCGCCCGCAAGAGCGCTCGCCGGCCAGGACGTGGCAAACGAGACGGCCTCGATCTGCATCACGGCGCGAATGTCGGCGGCGGTCATCGGTTCGATCGTTAGGCGCTGGTTCGGACGATCCGCCGCACGCGGATCGAGGTCGGCTCTCACGAAACGTGGCCGCCAGTGCTGCGCTCGGCGTAATGCGCCTCGCCGTAATCGGCGTCAACCGCGTGCGGATCGCTTCGCGGCGCCCCCCCGAGCGCGCGCAGGGCGACGGCCAGCGCCGGGGTCTGCGCGAAGGGAGGCATGGGACGCACGATGATGCCGCGTTCGCCAAGCGCCGCAGCCGCGCCCTCCGCAGCACCGTACGCGCGCAACTCGCCGGGAGGGATGCGGCCGGCGAGCGCCGCGGCGATTTCAGCGTAGGTTCCGCATATCGTCGACAACTCGCTCCCGAGCCGCAAGCGGACACATCCGATGCTGCTGCGGCCGTGCACGAAACAGGCCGACGGCGGTTCGCTCTGCGGGGGTTCGTACGCGTCGTACGACGAGACCGCGACCAGGGGGAGCGTCGCGGCGAAGGCCAGGCTCTTCGCGTACGAGAGCGCGATGCGTAGTCCGGTAAACGAACCCGGCCCATTGACGACCGCAACGCCCGTCAGCTCGCCCGGAAGGGTCTCACCGAGCACGCTTTCGATCAGCGCCAAGCCGCTTTCGAGAGCCCGTTTACCGTCGATGCGCTCGGTACGCGTAAGGGTGGCGCCTCGGTCGCCGGCGTGCGCGACGACGAGTGCGGCGGAAAAGCCGCCGAGCGCTCCATCGATGCCGAGCCACGACGCAGGGGGGGCGTCGCGCACGACTAGTTGGACGATTCGATCGTCAGCTCGCGCGTTCCGTCACCGCTGCCGCAGATGCGCACCCGAACGGCCGTCGCCGGGATCAGCAGCGGCAGCCGTTCCGGCCACTCGACGAAGACGATGTTGCCGCTCTCGAACGCTTCATGAAGACCCAGTTCGGTCGCGTCCGCTGGTGAATCGATACGATAGAAATCGAGATGCTCGACCGCCGGCGGACCCGGATACCGTTGCCAGAACAGAAACGTCGGGCTCGAGGTCGGTTCGCAACCTTGCAATTCGCCGACTGCCGCGGCGACGAAGGTCGTCTTGCCTGCTCCGAGTTCTCCGGATAGCGTTACGACGTCGCCGGGGCGAAGCGACCGCGCGAATGAGCGCGCGATGCGTTCGAATGTCTCGCGATCGGCGGCGCGCAGTGTCCGGAGCGTCACGGGCAAGAACTTGCGGAGTCCGTCGCGAAATACACCTTGACGGGTTCTTCACGACCGCACTCGTTCTCATTTCGGCACGGTCCGATCGACCGCGCCGGGTTCCAAGAGTCTGTCGGGATTGTTTCCGCAGACGACGACGGGTGGATCGCCAAAGGCCGAACGCAACCGATTCGATGAAGTCGAATCCTAGCGCAGCCGCGAGCACACGTTGCTCGCCTCATTTCAGGGGATCACAGTCTGAATAGGGATCGAGTTTCTCAAGTCAACGTCGAAGACGAGATGCGCGAGAGTTACCTCTCGTACGCGATGTCGGTCATTGCGTCGCGCGCGCTTCCCGACGTACGGGACGGCCTAAAGCCCGTGCAGCGCCGCATCCTCTACGCGATGCGCGAGATGAACTTGACCCCCGACAAGCAGCATCGTAAGTGCGCCGGCGTCATCGGTGAAGTCCTCAAGAGCTACCATCCTCACGGCGACCAGTCGGTGTACGACGCGCTCGTACGCATGGCGCAGGATTTCACCTTACGCTACCCGCTGATTGATGGGCACGGAAATTTCGGTTCGATCGACGGTGATCCGCCGGCGGCCTACCGCTATACCGAGTCGCGACTGGCGCGCGTGGCGCTCGAAATGCTGGCCGACATCGATAAAGACACGGTCGATTTCGTGCCGAATTTCGACAATCAAGGCACGGAACCGGTCGTGCTTCCCTCGCGCCTGCCGCAGCTGCTCGTCAACGGTTCATCGGGCATCGCCGTCGGTATGGCTACGAACATTCCGCCGCACAACGTCGGCGAAATCTGCGCGGCGATCGCCTACCTCGTCGATCACGAGGACGATGACGCCGCCGCGCAGGACGAAGCGCTTTGCGAGATCGTGCTGGGTCCCGATTTCCCGACCGGCGGCACCTTACTCGGACGTGAAACGATCCGCAACGCTTACCGCACCGGTCGCGGCACGGTCGCGATGCGCGGTAAGGCGGAGATCGTCGAGGATGCGAAGGGTCGTTTTAAGATCGTCATCACGGAAGTGCCCTTCCAGGTGACGACCGAGCGCATCGTCGTCGCGATCAAAGACGGCTTCGAAGCCAAGACGATCCCCGGCATCACCGCGCTCCAAAACGAGTCCGACCGGCATGGCATTCGCATCGTCGTCGAATTGGCCCGGGGCGCGACGCCGAACGTCGTCCTCAACCAACTCTATAAGCACACGCCGCTGCAATCGAGCTTCGGCTTCAACATGCTGGCGCTCGTGCCGGCCGAGGGCGGCGTCGAGGCGCGCGCAACCGGAGCCTCACAGCCGCTCGAACCGCGCGTGCTCGGGTTGCGCGAGATACTGCAAGCGTTCGTCGCACATCGTAAAGTCGTCATCCGCCGCCGCACCGAGTACGATCTCAATAAAGCGCGCGAGCGCGCGCACATCCTCGAAGGCTTCCGGATCGCCCTCGACAACATCGACGAGGTCATCCGCGTCATCCGCGAGAGCGACTCGACCGAGGCCGCGCGCGAAGCGCTGATTGCGCGTTTCCAACTGTCGACCGTGCAGGCCAATGCGATCCTCGACATGCGCCTGCGCACGTTGACGAGCCTCGAGCGGCAGAAGATCGAAGACGAATACACTGCCTTGCTCAAGACGATCGCCGAACTCGAAGACATCCTGGCGAGCCCGCGTCGCGTCGCGGCGCTCGTGCGCGCCGATAGCGAAGACGTTCGGAAGCGCTTCGCCGACGCACGGCGTACCGAGATCGTCCCGCTCGAAGACGAATTCGACATGATGGACGTGATCCCGGATACGCCCGTCGTCGTTACCTCGACGGTCGGCGGTTACATCAAACGCGTTTCCGTCGACACGTTCCGCGCGCAGAACCGCGGCGGCCGCGGCGTCGTCGGCATCGCCAACCTCAAGCGTGAAGACGTCGTGCAGAACTTCTTCATGGCGTCGACGCACGAATACGTGCTGTTCTTTACGAACAAGGGCCGGGCATACCGCCTGCGCGCGTACGAAATTCCCGACTCGACGCGTCAGTCACGCGGCACCGCGCTCGTCAATCTGCTGACCTTGCCGCCGGGCGAATGCGTCACCGCCGTCTTACCGATTCGGACCTTCGAAGAAAACAAGTATCTGGTGATGGTCACGCGCCGCGGCGTCATCAAGAAAACGACCTTGCGCGAGTTCGCCAATATTCGGCGCAGCGGGCTGCTTGCGGTTGCTCTGGACGACGATGACGAACTGCTGGCCGTCGACATCTCGGACGGCTCGGATAATATCATCCTGGGCACGAAAGATGGGATGGCCGTTCACTTTTCGGAGAAGGACGTGCGCTCGATGGGCCGCACCGCGCGCGGCGTACGCGCCATCACGCTCGGGGGCGGGGATTCCGTCGTCGCCATGGACGTCGAAGAACCGGACCGTCGCGAGGTCCTCATCGTCACGTCGCATGCCTTCGGAAAGCGGACGCCGATCGACGATTATCGCCACACCTCGCGCGGCGGCAAGGGCGTCAAGGCGTTCGCCAAGGAAAAGGACATCGGATCGGTCGTCGACCAGATTCTGGTCAACCCAAGCGACGAGATATTGCTGATCACTTCGGGCAATCAAGTGATCCGCATTCGTGTCGCCGAGATTCGCAAGGCGGGACGTTCGACCAAAGGTGTGCGTCTGCAACGGCTCGAGGCGGGCGACGAGGTCATCGCGATCACGAACTTGGGCGTCCAAACCAAAGCAATCGAAGAAATTACCGGCGAACCGCCGGTCATTTAACGCGAAGAGTTCGACGCAGGCGGCGCGTCGAAACTCTGGTTGCATGGCAATGATCGTTGCCCCCGCGCCGGAGCTTCTGGACGAAGTGATCGCGACCCGGCGCGATCT
>JALYUD010000064.1 GCA_030853905.1 Vulcanimicrobiota bacterium | reverse complement strand
GCACGAGGGCGTGCGGTTCGTCGCCCAGCTTACTGAAAGCCGCACGAGGGCGTGCGGTTCGTCGCCCAGCTCACTGAAAGCCGCACGAGGCGTGCGGTTCGTCGCCCAGCTCGTCATAGTGCGAGGCGATAACGCGCAGGGCGCGAAGCGCGCCAGCAATGAGGAGGCTCGTGGCGCTCGGCGCGTTGCTCCTGATGCTGTGCGGCTGCCGCGAAGTCCGCGTGAAAACGTACGCGCAAGGGACGACTCCGATGTCGGGCGGCGATCGCATCGTCGTCGTACGCGACCGGCGCGAGCTCGAGCAGTTCGGCATCCGGGCCCCGGTGCGTTTCAACCATGAGTTCGGCGTCTTGCTGTTGCTTGGGCCGCACGCCGAAACCGGCTGGCGTCAAGCGATCGAGTCGATCCGAGCCAATGCCGACCGCGTGCGCATCGTTGCCTTCGAACGCGCCCCGGCCGACGGCGGCGAGCCGGTCGAACCCTATCGGACGTATACGCTTTGGATCGTCCCGAACTCGGTATACCGCATCGGGTCGATCCTTGATGTCGTTACTCCCGAGGGCGATCCGCTCGCCTCGACGATTCTGAAATAGGACCGATAACCGGCCAAGGCATTCCGAACGAGGATGATTTTGAACGTTGCAACCCTGGCGTCGCTCGGCGCCGACATCACCCGCTTGGGGATCGTGCTCGAACCCAACGGCGACCCGAGCGAGGCGGAGGGCGTGCTCAATCCGGGCACGGCCAGGAGCCGCGACGGCAAATTGCTGGTCTATCCGCGCGCTGTCGCAGCCGGCAACGTGTCGCGCATCGGCCTCGTCGAAGCGAGCGGTCCGGCCGACTCCCCGCGCTTCACCCGCATCGGTTTCGCCCTCGAACCCGTGGCGCCGTACGAGGTCCGGACGGGGCCCGGCGGCTACGGCTGCGAGGACCCGCGCGTCACGTTCCTGCCGTTGCTCGACCGGTACGTGATGGCATATACGGCCTTCGGTCCGGACGGACCACGAATCGGCGTCGCCTTGTCGCGTGACGGTTACGAGTGGGAGCGCCTCGGTTTGATGGACTTTTCGGGGCCCGGCCTGGCGACGGGTGACGATAAGGACGGCGTCTTCTTCCCCGAGGCGGTGCGCTCGCCCGCGGGCGTCTGGAGCTTCGCCCTCTATCATCGGCCGATGCGGCACGTCGTCGCGATCGACGTTTGCGCGGCTGCACCGATCGTGCTCGCCAAGCCGCCGCACGAGCGGGAGTGCACGCGCATCGCCTACGTGCCGGTCGAGCCGGTGCTCGACGATCGCCGCCACCTCCTGCGGGTCGCCGAAAGCGCCCTCGTTCTCGAGCCGGGGCCCGACTGGGGGCTGATCAAGAACGGCGCGGGGACGCCGCCGGTGCGCATCGCCGAAGGCTGGCTCTCGTTTTACCATGGTGTCGACGTGCACGCGGGCAAGAACGGCCAGTGCCTGGGCATGAGCTACCGCGGCGGCCTGCTCGTGCACGATCTCGAGAGCCCGCATATCGTTCGCTACGTGTCGCCTGCGCCGTTGCTCGCGCCGAAAACCGTGGAAGAACGCTTCGGGACGGTCAACGACGTCGTCTTTCCGACGGGTTTGGATATCCGGCCCGGCGCGCCCGAACGCGATTTCGACCTCTACTACGGCATGGCCGATTCGAAGATCGGGCGGGCCCGGGTGCGCTTGAGCGCGGACTGAGGCTGCAGGGTCCGCCTGAAAGCGAAATCGCTGCCTGCCGGGGCCTGACGCCGTGCGTTCGCCACCGCGCCGAAGCCGAACGAATCTCGGGGAGCGATGCTACGCTATTTCGCGGTCGCAACGGTGTTGGTCGTCATCGTAATCGTGCTGGTGACGGGTGTGCGGCTCGGCGTGCACGGCCCGAATGGGAGAACGCGTTACGGCACCGGGACCGGGACGCCCGGACCGGCGCAGCGCGCGCGTGGGAAAGCGCGCCCCGGCGACGCCGTTACGGGCTTCGCACCGTGGGCGCTATCCGCACTGCCGGAGTGTTTCACGCAAACACGCGAGGTACGAGGTCCCGCTCCCTACGTGCGCGCGCGCGTTCCGGCGGGGCTCGTCGACATTCCGGCCGGAAGCATGCTGCGCAGCAGCGACTGCACCGTGTTCCGCAGAACGCCGGCGCGGCTCGATGTCGAGCGCGGAAGTGACGTCCACCTCAAAGTCGCCGCGGTGCGGGCCTTTCTCACTGGGCCGGGTCGGGCGAGTCGTCCGCAGATTCGCACGCTCGTACTCATCGTAAAAAGCGGGGCCGGACTCGTGTTGCGCCGCTACAGCACGCGCGCCGGCGCAACGATCACCTCTTGTTGTCGGCCCTAAGGATTTCGACTTCGTCGAATCGACTGAGTTCGGCCTTCGGTCGATCCGCCCGTCGCGTTTGCGGCTTCGCCGCAAGCCGCCGTCGCCCGCCGGGCAAAGCCCGACAAACTCCTAGCGCCGCTGTGCAACCGGAAGGCGTCGCCGCCGGGTCGAAGTTGAGCACGTCCATGAATTCGACCGACGCCGATCTTGCTTTGGCCGTCGAGCAGCGGCGCACGTTTGCGATCATCTCCCATCCCGACGCCGGCAAGACGACACTGACCGAAAAATTGCTTCTCTACGGCGGTGCGATCACGACCGCCGGTCAGGTCGCGGCCCGTCGCCGCGCGCGCCAAGCGACGTCCGACTGGATGGAACTCGAACGCGAGCGCGGCATCTCGATCACGTCGACCGTCCTGCAGTTTCCCTACAAGGGGCGCACCCTCAACCTGCTCGACACGCCGGGTCATCAAGACTTCGGTGAGGATACGTATCGCACGCTGCTCGCGGCGGATAGCGCGGTCATGCTGATCGATGCGGCCAAAGGCGTCGAACCACAAACGAAAAAGCTGTTCGCAATCTGCCGCGCCCGGCGCATCCCGCTCTTCACCTTCATCAACAAGATGGACCGGCCCAGCCGTGACCCGCTCGAACTGCTCGACGAGCTCGAAAAGGTGCTCGGGATCGGGACGTATCCGGTCGTGTGGCCGCTCGGCAGCGGACCGAACTTCCGCGGCGTCTACGATCGCCGTTCGCGCGATCTGCACGTATTCGAACGGACCGAACACGGTGCGAAGCGCGCGCCGGTACGCGTAAGCGACGTGGACGATCCGCAGTTTGCGCAGCTTGGCGACGAAACGACTCTCGGCGAGTTTCGCGGCGGTCTCGAGTTGCTCGACGGCGCGGGTGCCGCTTTCGACCGCGCAGCGTTCATGCGCGGTGACGTGACGCCGGTCTTTTTCGGTAGCGCGGTGACGAACTTTGGAGTGGAACTCTTCCTCGACGCGTTTCTCGAACTCGCGCCGCCGCCCGGCGCACGGCGCGCGCGGCAGGATG
>JALYUD010000023.1 GCA_030853905.1 Vulcanimicrobiota bacterium | reverse complement strand
GGATTTCGATGCGCGCACACATGCTGACGGCCCGCGCGACGTGGGCGCGCGCATGATGGTCACCGCGCGCGAGCGCTTTGAGAGCGCTTGGGTCCAGGATTAGCGCTGCGACCGCCGGCGTTGTCGCTGCGAGCGCGTCGGGCTCGAGCGCACCGTACATCTCGGCTAGCGTGGCGAGATACGCAGCGGCTTTCCAGCCGCTCACCTCGACTTCGGAGGCGCTTTCTGCGATTGGACGGCGTCGCCGCAAGAGCCCGAAGACCGTGCCGAAAAAGCGCGACTCCGCGTCGAACGTGACGTCGATGCGCCCGTTGCCGTTGCCCGCGCCGGTGGTCGGCGATCCGAAGCGAGGCCAAGCCATGTGGGCGAACTTCGGCGTCGCCGCGCCAATCCTTAGGGAGAAAGCGGCCGCCACATTCGCCGGGGCGGCTTGCGGCTACGGAACGTTATTGCGCGCGGCACATCGGGGACAGCACGGTCGTGAACAATTCGTGGGTGAAGTCGTACATCGGCCCGTCGATCGCTAGCAAGCGCTCGCGCGTCGCTTTGGGCCACGGCGAGTGAGGATCGTTCACTTCGACGTAAGCGCGGAGCGACTCGGCGAAGTACTCGTCGAGCCCCGTCGCCGCATACGGCGTCACGAACGTACGCGCCCTCGCGAACGCAGCGCGCACGGCCGAATCGTAACCGCTGCGGTACACGCCGTCCCCGAGCGCGCAATCGAGTCCATGCGCGAACTCATGCGCGACGGTCATCGGAGTCGCGCTGCGCAGGTAAACGGCGCGCTCTTCGACGACGAACAACCCCGCGGGCGGAACCGGCCACGCATCGACGTCGGCACCAAGGCGGCGTAGCGCCGCCGAAGCATCGCGATAACGCTGCGCGGCAGCAAGAGGGATGATGCGGATGCCGCGCGCGTGTGCGAACGCGATCGCACCGTCGCCGAAGCGAGCCAGGGCGCCCGCGATGCTGCGGGTGACGGACGCCGAAGCCTCTGCCACCAGAGCGTGGGCGGGTGGGACGAGCGAACACATGGCGTCGATTGTCGCTCGCGTCCATGAGCAGCATGTGTCCTAAACGTGAACCTCGTGCGTGCGCCTCGAGCAACGCTTGGGTCGTGCTCCTTTTTTCAGATTTCCTATGCTTGCAGATGACGGTCGGCCACCACTTCAAGTGCGTCAAAACGCGGGCTGTAGCTCTCCCGTTGCGGGGACCGACCTTCACACTTAGTGCGCAGGCGTGATGCGGTAGATCACGCCCGCCAAATCGTCGGCGACGAAGAGGCTGCCGTGCGGGCCGACGGCGACGCCGCTCGGGCGGCCGATGCGAGAGCTTCCGGAAGGTTGAAATCCGCCGAGGAACTCCGTCCATTGGCTGCTCGGATCGTTCCAGTTGACTCCTCTGGCCGGGTCGTCGCCATGGAGCGCGACGAAAACGACGCGCGGAGCGATGGGCGGCGTATGCCAGGAGCCGTGCAGCGCGACGAAGGCGCCCCCGCGGTATGCATCCGGAAAAGCGTCGCTGCCGTGCGGGCTGCGTGGGTAGATCGCTACTCCGACCGGCGTCTCGTAGGCGGGAAACACGACGCGCGCCACCGTCATCTGCGAACAGTCGATGCCCGGGTGCACGGGCCGGCGGTTTTCATAGCAATCGGGCCAGCCGTAGTTCACCGTGCCCGCATGCGCCGTGACGGGGTCGAAGATTTCGTACGGATGACCGTGTTCGAGTTCGTCTTGTCCGGCCACCCCCGCCCACACATTGCCGGTGACAGGGTTCGTTCCGAGCGCAATCGCGTTGCGGATGTGCACGGCTTTGGCATGCATGCCGCTGCCGTCGGGCACCATTTCCTGGGTCGTCGCGCGGGTCGGATCCGTCTCGGTGCAGGCGTTGCAGGAGGAACCAACGCTCGCATACAGTTGGCCGTTCGCGAAGGCGAGGCTCGTCGTGACGTGGCCGCGCCCTCCACGGGTTCGAAAGCTCGCAATCTTCTTGGGATCTGCTTCGGGGCGGCGATCGCCGTCGTGAAACGGGATGCGCCAGACGCCGTGCTGCGATCCGATGAACAGCGAATTCGCCCCTTGCGCGATGCCGGCGACCGGCGCATCGTCGACGCTCGTGAAGACGCGTGGTGCTTTGACGCCGCGCTCCGCATCGTCGATCGCGTAAACGGAGTTCCCGAGCGTCGCGACCATTAATTCGCCCGTCGACGTGACGAACATTTCACGCGGTCGGTCGATATGCGCGATCACGCGCACGACGAATCCAGGTGCGACGGCCGGTTGCGGATCGCGATTTGCCGAACCCGAACGCGCGCCGGCGCCATGAGGACCGAAGACGACCGCGCCGCCTAGCGCGAGTGCCGCGGCACAGCTGAGAAGCCGGACGGAAAAAGTCATAGCGACCTCCTATGTTCGGGAAGTCCTTCTCCTTTCGACGTGCCGCCCCCGTGATGCTCGGGTGCCGAGCGG
Source organism: Vulcanimicrobiota bacterium (assembly GCA_030853905.1). Lineage (GTDB taxonomy): Bacteria > Vulcanimicrobiota > Vulcanimicrobiia > Vulcanimicrobiales > Vulcanimicrobiaceae > Nyctobacter. The sequence goes on along the minus strand of JALYUD010000023.1, from coordinate 1,546 downwards.
GTAACGGACGGCGTGGCTCCACGTATTGAAGACTACGCGCTGCTCGGCGATCTGCACACCGCGGCGCTCGTCAGCCTCGATGGATCGATCGACTGGTTTTGCGTTCCCCGCTTCGACGGCCCGGCATGTTTTGCGGCGTTGCTGGGCGAGCGCGACAACGGACACTGGTCGATTGCGCCCGCGACGGCGCTGCGAACATCATCGCGCCGCTATCGCGGCGATTCGCTCGTGCTGGATACGACGTTCGAGTGCGACGGCGGCAAAGTCGTCCTGACCGATGCGATGACCTTGGACAGCGGCCCGCGGATCATCCGAACGGTCAGCGGCATAGAGGGGACGGTCGCGATGCGCATGGATTACGTCGTGCGCTTCGATTACGGCTCGATCGTGCCGTGGGTGCGCAAAGTGGAGGGCGGTTTGCTCGCCGTCGCAGGACCCGACGCGCTGCTCCTTGCTTCGGAAGTGGAAACCGCAGGTGAGGGCATGACGACGTTCGCTGAGTTCGAGGTGGCCGCGGGCCAGAACAAGACGTTCGAATTGTCCTATTTCGCTTCCGAGAATCCGCCTCCGCCGTTGCGAACGCCCGGCGATCCGCACGCCGAAACGGAGCGGCGGTGGCAAGATTGGAGCGACGTCTGCCGCTACCGCGGCGCCTATCGCGACATCGTGACCCGCTCGCTGCTGACGTTGCGCGCCTTGACGTACCGCCCGACCGGCGGCATCGTCGCCGCGCCGACGACGTCGTTGCCCGAGAAGCTCGGCGGAGTGCGCAACTGGGATTACCGCTATTGCTGGCTGCGCGATGCGACCTTCACGCTCTACGCGCTGCTCGTGGCCGGCTATGGCGATAACGCCGAGGAATGGCGCAACTGGTTGCTACGCGCGGTCGCCGGCGACCCGGCCGACTTGCAGATCGTCTACAATGTTCGCGGCGGCCGTCGCATTCCGGAGACCGAACTGAGTTGGCTGCCCGGCTACGAGGGTTCGAAGCCGGTCCGCGTCGGCAACGGCGCGCACGGACAATTCCAACTCGACGTTTACGGCGAAGTCGTCGATCTGCTCTCCGCCGCGCACCGCTACGGCATCGAAACGCTTGAAGACGAATGGGCGCTGTCAAGCGTGATCGTCGCCGAAGTCGAACGGCGCTGGCACGAACCCGACCGCGGTCTGTGGGAGATTCGCGGCGAGCCTAAACATTTTACGCATTCCAAGGTGATGGCCTGGGTCGCGTTCGACCGCGTCATCACGGCGGTCGAACAGCATGGTTTCCAAGGGCCGGCCGACCGCTGGCGCGCGATTCGCGACGAAATTCACGCCCAGGTCTGCGCGGAGGCCTTCGATTTCGAACGGAATACGTTCACCCAATACTACGGTTCCAAAGCACTCGACGCGAGCACCTTGCTGATCCCCGCCGTCGGCTTCTTGCCCCCTGACGATCCGCGCGTGGCCGGCACGATCGCCGCGATCGAAGCCGAGCTGCTGCGCGATGGTTTCGTGCTACGGTACACGCAAGAGGACGATGCCGGCCCTGATCCCTTGCCGCCCG
>JALYUD010000021.1 GCA_030853905.1 Vulcanimicrobiota bacterium | reverse complement strand
GCTCTCAAACTGGTCGAGGGAGGTATTACTTTTTGAAGTAGTACGAGCTCATGAAATCGGCGATCACCGCCAAAGGTCAGGCGACCATCCCCAAAGCAATCCGAGAGCGTCTTCGGCTGAAGCCGGGCGATCGTGTCAAGTTCTTCGTGCATCCCGACGGCAGCGTCGTTCTCTTGCCGAAGGTGCCCGCTGCTGCGCTACGGGGCATCGTCGCGGCGAAGGGGCCGTGACCATTCGAAGAGATGGACGCTGCGGCCGCCGCTGGTACGAATGGTACGGGGCGGGGAAGGCGATGAGCGGACTCGCTTTTCCACCATGCTCAGCAACGACTTTGGGTCGATGCTGCCGCCTGTAGCCCTGCTGTGATCGTCGAGAGCCGCTCGGGCCAAGAGAAGCGCCCGGGTAACCCGAAGCAATTCCGTTGCTAGACGTGCGCTTTGCGGCGACGGCTTTCGCGGCCGCATTCACGATCATCGATCCCGTCGGCATGATTCCGTTGACGCTCGTGGCTACGGCTTCGACGCCCGAACGCCGGCAGCGTATCGTCGATGAGGCGGTGATCGTCGCTGCGGCGATCGTCCTCGTCATGGGAATCATCGGGCGTCCGCTGTTGACGTACCTCGGCATCACCCTGCCGGCGTTTACGATCGCGGGCGGCATCCTGCTGTTTTTGATCGCCTTCGACATGCTGTTCGCGCGGCGCACCGGAGCGAAGGCGACCGACGAAGAGCGCCGTAACGCCGAGGAAAGCGAGAACCCGGCCGTTTTTCCGCTCGCCGTACCGATGATCGCCGGCCCCGGGACAATCGCGACCGTGATTCTCCTGGGCAGCCTCACGCACGGCGACGCCATGCGGATCGCGATCGTCTTTTTCGCCTTTGCAGCGGCACTGCTCGCGACGTGGCTGTGCATGCGTTCGGCGACCTACGTTCATCGCATCATCGGAACGACGGGCATCCACGTGGTAACGCGTTTGCTCGGCATCATCCTTGCCGCGCTAGCGGTTCAGTTCGTCCTCAACGGACTCTCCGGGAGCCCGCTGATGCGAAGGGCGGGTTGAGCAGCTGTAGCCGCAGGTGCGTGCACTCAGCGCGTAGGCATCAGATCGTTGATCGCATCGTGGGACGGGACGCCCTGTAGCGCATCGACGAGGTCACCGGCGGCCAGTGTACGCGCGTGTCGCAATGTTTCGCCGTACGCAACACGTGCGAATGCCCCGCCGATGCTGACGCGACGAACTCCGGCGTCGGCCAGCGTGCGCAGCGGTACGGGGCCATCGCGCGGACCGATGAGGACGTTGACCGGCTTCGGACTCACGGCGGCGATGACTTTGCCGATCGCGACCATATCGGGCAGCCCCGGCGCATACAGACAATCAGCGCCGGCCTCGGCAAAGGCGACGAGTCGCCGAATCGTATCGTCGAGGTCGGCGCGGCCGTGCAAGAAATTCTCCGCGCGTGCCGTGAGCACGAACGGCGTCGGAAGCGCGCGTGCCGCCTGCGCCGCGGCCGCCACCCGCGCCACGGCATTATCGAACTCGTGAATCGGCTGGGCGGCATCAGCCGTCGTGTCTTCGATCGTACAACCGCAAAGCTCGACCTCCGCAGACGCGCGTACCGTCGTCGCGCAGTCATCGGGCGCTGCGCCGTAGCCGTTCTCGAGGTCGGCCGAAACCGGCAAGTCGGTCGACGCAACGATTTGACGCGCGTTGTCCAGCGCTTCGCTGCGCGACACCGCCGCTTCACCGTCTCGCCGTCCAAGCATGAAGGCGAGGCCGGCAGACGTCGTCGCCAGCGCCGCGAAGCCGAGGCCCGTAAGGATGCGCGCGCTGCCGGCATCCCAGGCATTCGCGATAATGAAGCATCCTTCGCGATGCAGGGCGCGAAAGCGCTCCGCCTTCTCGCTGTTCATGGCATTCCTCTGAAAGCGGTGAAACCTGCGTACGGCATCGCGCGCGTGCTCTTTCCCTCGGTCAGCTTTATTGCGGTCGTTCCTTGTTGGCCGAGATCGAACGCACCTCGCCTCCTGAGCCGGACACGCCGACACAAGATCAGCGGTAAGCCGGCTTTCGTCCGCGTCGCCTTGAAACCTGAAGCCTTGCGCGAGGTAAGGTAGACATGCGCCGTCTGACTGGTCGACGGTACAACAACGGTGAACGGCGCGCTATGCATCGACGGCGGCCACGTCGCGCACTCGTTACGCGGCTCCGGCGTCGTGTTCGATCCAGCGGAGCCGGCCGACAGCGAAGTGGGATAAGCGGGTGGCGCTCTTTCGTTCTTAGCCGGCGCGGACGTTGCGTTCGCGCCAGCGGCGACCGAGTTCGTCGTGGTTGGTGCGGTCGATCGTTAGGGGGGTGACGCTGACGAAGCCGTCGCGCACGGCGGCGAGATCGGTGCCCTCGACGATGTCGGAGGGATCGAAGGCACCCCACAACCAGTAATACGTTCCGCCGCGCGGGTCGATGCGGCGATCGAGACGATCACGATACCCCTTGCGTCCTTGCCGGACCCAGCGGATGCCGCGCAGTTCGCGCGCCGGGACGTTCGGTACGTTGACGTTGAGCATCGTCAGCCGCGGCAGACCCTCGGCGATGATCTCGCGGCCCATCTGCACGGCGATGGCAGCCGCGGTTTCACAATGGTGTTCGCCGCCCTGTTCGGGCCAACTCGCCGCGAGCGAAATTGCGAACGATGGAATGCCGATCACCGTACCCTCGACGGCCGCCGCGACCGTCCCCGAATAGTTGAGATCGTCGCCGACGTTCGCGCCACGGTTGATGCCACTGACCAAAAGCGCGGGCATCCCGCCGCACAGATCGAAGGCACCGACCACGACGCAGTCGGCCGGCGTTCCCGAAAGCCGATACGTCGGAACGCTGCGGCCCTCCACCACGGCGGCTCGCACCGGTGCCTTGATCGTGATCTGATGACCGATGCCGCTGTTGTCATGCTCGGGCGCAGCGACCGTCACGTCACCGAGTTCGCGCAACGCCTCGCCGACCGCCGCCAGACCGTCGCTTGCGAAGCCGTCGTCGTTCGTCACCAAAATTTTATGGCGCATCAGTTGACGTTCACCGCCGCGCCGCCGCTCGGCGTCGCGCCGGCGCGAACACGAGGGACAGAAGCCACGAAACGATTGTCAGCGCGATTGAACCGATGAACGCTGACCCAAAACCGGCGACGATCAGCCCTAATCCGAGGTGGCCGACGAACCAAAACAGCACGGCGTTGATCACAAACGTGAACAGCCCAAGCGTGATGATTTCGAGCGGCAGCGCAATCAGCATCAGGACCGGGCGCAAGATCGCATTGACGATACCGAGCACGAGCGCGCCGACGATCGCCCCCTCGATTCCGGTCACGCGCACGCCCGGAACGAAGTACGCGACGGCTCCGAGCGCGAGCGCATTGATGACTAAGCGAACCAGAAACCTCACGCCGCTATGTCGCTCCCTCGTCCTCGCGGCACCAGCTCCAACGGCGTTCGGGCTCATCGGGCACAGTAACACTGAGCGTTACGCGCGTGCCTAGCTGTGCCTGATCGCGCCAACCGGTCAAGGCACGGTGGAGTGCGGCGGCGAGGGAGTGCAAGGCGATATGCTCCGTGCCGATGTGGCGGTGACCGGTGCCCCGCGCAACTTCTTGCGACTTGGTTATCAGCAGCCGTGCTGGCTCGGCAAAAGGTTCCGAGTTGGTCATGGCTCGCCCGATCCGTCGACGGCATTCATCCGAGTTGCTTCGACGCCGGATGAGCAGTTCACCGGCCTCTTCCGCTGCGCACCTTATCGGACCAATCCCGCCTTGACCTCCGCGGCGAGCTTCGGGGTCATGCCTTTGACCGTAGCGATCTCTTCGATGGTTGCGCGTTTGAGCGCGTGTGCGCTGCCGAAGGCGGCGAGAAGGCGCTTGCGGCGCACGGGGCCGACGCCGGCGAGCGCGTCGAGCGCGGATTGCGTCATCGCTTTGCCACGCCGCTTGCGGTGGTATTCGACGGCGAAACGGTGCGCTTCGTCGCGCACGCGCATGACCAGATGCAAGCCGGGAGAACCCGGCGGCAAGACGATCGGCTCCGGGTTGCCGGGGATGAAAAGCCACTCGTGTTCCTTGGCGAGGCCGGCGACGGGAATGCCCCACAGATCGAGCTCTTCGAGGACCTCGACGACCGCGCCGAGTTGCCCTTTGCCGCCGTCGATCAGCAGCAGATCGGGACGATGGTGGAAGCGTTCTTTGCGCCGCAGTTGCGCCTCGATTTTCGCAGCGCCTTCGGCTGCCTCGCCTGAGGCAGCGCCGTCGATGGCAGCACCATCCTCGAGGATGCTCGCCGCGTCTTCTTCACCCGGCGCGTTCGTGTCGGCGCGCAGGTACCGCAAGCGGCGGCGCAGCGTCTCCTGCATCATCGCGAAATCGTTCGAGCCCTTGTCGTAGCGTATCTTGAAACGGCGGTAGTCGCTCTTTTTTGCGCGACCCTCGACGAAGACGACCATCGACGCCACCGGGTTCGTGCCCCCGATGTTCGAGATGTCGTAGCATTCGATGCGGTGCGGCACGTCGGGCAGATCGAGCGCGGTCGCGAGCTCCGACAGCGCTTGCGCGGAAGATGTCTCCTGCACTTCCTGGTGAGCGAGGAACGCCCGCAGATTCGTTTCCGCGTTCTCGTGCACGAGCCGCATGTACTCGGCGCGGGGACCGCGGCGCGCGCGCAGTACGCGCACGCGTTGACCTTTGAACTCCGAGAGCCATGCTTCAATCACCGCGCCGTCAGCCGGTAACGCTTCGACCAGTACTTCCTTAGGAATCGCGGCTTGCGAAGCAACGCGGCGCGCGCGCGCTTTGAGGGCGACGGGTACCTCATTGTCGCGCGCCTCACGCAGCGCGAGCGGTGAAAAGCCGTCGCCGATTCCCGCCGTGCCGCTGCCGCCGGCCCGCGCGGTGTAGAACTGGGTGAAAAACTCGGAGTATAATTCCGCGTCGCTTTGATCGGTCACGCCGTCGAGGATGAAGTGTTCCTGACCGATCAGCTTACCGCCGCGCACCAAAAACACTTGCATGCAGGCCTGGCCCCGCGCCCGCGCCGAGGCGATCAAGTCCATGTCGATGCGCGAACGCCAGACGACCTTTTGCCCTTCAGTCACGCGCCGCACCGCAACGATGCGGTCCCGCAGACGTGCCGCCGCCTCGTAATTCAAACGCGACGCCGCTTCGGCCATCTCGCCGTGCAGCCGCTCGAGCAGCCGCTCCTGCCGGCCTTCCAGAAACAGAACGACCTCGTCGACGAGCGAATCGTATTCGGCCTCGCTTTGATAACCGACGCACGGCGCGAGACAGCGCTTGATGTGGTACTGCAGACAGGGGCGCTTACGTTTCCCGTCAATCGGCTCGCGGCAGGTGCGTAACGGGAAGACGACCCGCACGAGGTTGATCAGCTCGCGCAAGCCATGGGCATTCGTATACGGACCAAAGTAACGGCCGCCGTCGTCGCGCACGACACGCGTGAAGGTCACCCTCGGAAACGGCTCGCGCGTGACTTTTAAATACGGATAGCGCTTATCGTCCCGTAGCCGCACGTTGAAGGGCGGCTGGTGGCGTTTAATCAGATTCGCTTCCAGAATCAGCGCTTCGATCTCGTTGTTGACTACGATCGTGCGCACGTCGACCACGCGCTCGACCATGTGCGTCGTACGCAAGGCGTGAGCCGCGGAATCTTGGAAGTACGAGCGCACGCGATTGCGCAGCGACACGGCCTTGCCGATGTACAAGATGCGCTCCCCGTCCCCGAGCATCAGATAGACGCCGGGCGCATCGGGAATTTGCGTGAGGGTGCGCTCGAGCGGACGCGGGCCTATGGTAACGCTCACTTCTTGGGCGAAAGCGCCTCCGCCGCAGCGTCGAAAGCGGCCTGCGCTTCGCGCCGTGAGCGCCCGCCGTTGCCGGAATGGTACGCGCCCAGCGCCGCGCGGTAGTGGGCCTTTGCGGAGTTCAGGGAGCCGTGCGACAACTGCGAGACGAGCAAAATCTCGTTGCGCGCGGCCAGCAGATCCGGCGAAACGACCGCCCCGGCGTTATCGACGATCGGGACGCCGTTTGTCGGCGGCGTGACGCCGCTCGGGGAAAACGGTGCCGTACCCGCATGCCCCTGGCGCGCCGCCGCTCCGGCACGCAGCGAGCGTGCCGCGGCGCCTTCATTGACCTCCGCCTGCGCTTGCGCCGCGGCGGCCAACGCTCCGGATACGTCTCCGCTGCGTGCGCGCTGCAGCGCCTGCGCGTAAGTAAACGATGCGCGTTGCGCCGTAGCGGGATCG
>JALYUD010000175.1 GCA_030853905.1 Vulcanimicrobiota bacterium | reverse complement strand
GGGCCGGGTTTTAGTGCGTGGCAAGGAGCCTAGGGCCGAAGTGGGCTTTACGCCCATGAGGCCCGTAGCGACGAAGTCCCCGCGCTAAAACCCGGCCCTCCTCAATGGACGACGAAGATCGAGCCCCATATTAGGAGCCAGATCAAGAAAACGAAATGCCAGAAGAAGCCGATCGCTTCGGCGCCGGCGCGGCGGTCGCGTTGGAACGCGGCCTTGCGCATGTTGAAGAAGAGCATCGTCATCAAAAGCACGCCGGTCGAAACGTGGCAGACGTGAAAGCCGGTCATGACGTAGAAGAGCGAACCGTACGCGTTCGTATCGATGTGGAACGGGCGTTTGAGCCAGTCGTCGAACGAGAGAAAGACAAAGGCGACGCCGAGCAGCATCGTGACGCTCAACCAAAGCCGAGAGATCGTGAACTTGTTGCGCGCCAAGAAGTGCGTCGTCAACAGCATCGTCGCGCTCGAGGCGGCGAGCATCGCCGTTCCGACGGTGCCCGAGGTTTCGTCGAGGACGACGCCCGGCGGCGGCCACACGTTTGCAATGGCCCGCAGATTGAAATAGGAGGCGATAAAGGCCCCGAAGATCATCAGGTCCGATGCTAGGAAGAGGACCAAACCAAACACGAGCGGGTGCGTCCGCAGCGCCAGTTCCCGCGAGGGAACGGGGCCGCTGATGCGTTGCGAGCCGAGTGCCTGCGGCCTCTTCACGGGCGCGTCCCGCCAAGCTCGCGCACGTTCTTGGGTTCGCTCACGTGCTTTCACGCACGAGAAAACGGACGGTCCAGGCTACGAGCGCCGCGCCGATCAGCAGTAGCCCGAAGGAAACGCCGGGGATGAAAACGACGCCGAGCACGACGCAGGCCATCCCCAGCGCCGCCAGGATCGGCCAGTAGCTCTCGGTCGAGTACACCCCTACCTCTTCCCCTGCGGCATCGGCGGGGTCCATGTCTGTCTGGTCGCCGGCCAAATGCGCTTCGCGCTCGGCGACGACGATCCAAAGGGAGACGATTGCAAGTGCGACGGCCATCAGCCCGAGGAAGATGATGCCCGAGACGTCGTGCGTCGTCACGCCGTAGATCGTCGCGATCACGATCCCGAAGGTCATCGACGAGAGAAAGAGGATGACGCCGATCTTCATCGCGCGTTCTTCGCGGCAAGTTCGGGATGGTGCAAATCGAAAGCGGGCCGTTCGCTGCGGACCGGCGGCAGCTGATCGAAATTCAGCTCCGGCGGCGGCGAACTCGTCGCCCATTCGAGGCTGTTGCCGTCCCATGGATCATCGCCGGCCGGAACTCGCGCCCAGGCCGAGAGATAGATGTTGACGATGAACAGGATCACGCCGATCGCTTGAATCGCGGCCCCGGCCGTGGCGATCGCGTTGAGCGCCGTCCAGCCGGGGAGGTCCGGATAGGTGTAGATGCGGCGCACCATGCCCATGACACCGAGAAAATGCATCGGGAAGAACGTCACGTTGAAGCCGACGAAGACGAGCCAGAAGTTCCACTTGCCGAGCCGGTCGTTCAGCATGAAGCCGAACATCTTCGGAAACCAGAAATAGATCGCGGCGAAGATCGCAAACAGGCTGCCGCCGCCGAGCACGTAGTGGAAGTGGGCCACGAGAAAGTAACTGTCGCGCGCTTGGAAGTCGATCGGCGGGGAGGCAACCATCACGCCGGTGACGCCGCCGATCAAGAAATTGATGAGAAACCCGAGCGAGAAGAGCATCGGCGTCGGAAAAGTCAATTGGCCTTTCCACATCGTGCCGATCCAATTGAAGAACTTGACCCCGGTCGGGACCGCGATCAAGAACGACACGGCCGAGAAAAACGGATCGACGACCGCCCCGGTCGTGAACATGTGGTGTGCCCACACGCCCATCGAAAGCCCGGCGATCGCAAAGGTCGCGAGCACCAAGCCCGTATAGCCGAAGACGGGCTTGCGCGAGAAGACGGCGATGATTTCGGTAACGACGCCGAAATACGGCAAGATCATCACGTAGACTTCCGGATGCCCGAAGAACCAGAACAGGTGCTGATAGAGGATCGCGCTGCCGCCGAGATTGGGATCGAAGAAATGGCCGCCGAGGTGCCGGTCGACCAGCAGCATCATCAGGACGGCCGTCAGCATCGGAAAGGCCATCAGGATCAGTAGCGCCGTCGCCACCATCTCCCAAGTGAAGATCGGGATGCGCCACATCGTCATGCCGGGCGCGCGGTAGATGAAGACCGTCGTGATGAAGTTGACCGCCGTGAGGATCGACGAGGTGCTGATCAGCAAGACGCCGATGCACCACATATCTTGCCCGGAGCCGAATCCGATTTTGAGCGTGGAGAGCGGTGCATAGGCCGTCCAGCCTGAAGCGGCTGCGCCGCTCGTGGTCATCGCGCCCAAGAAGACGATGATGCCGCCGAACAAGAACAGCCAGAACGAAAATGCGTTGAGGCGCGGGAACGCCATGTCGGGCGCGCCGATCTGCAGCGGCAACAGATAGTTGGCGATGCCGAAACCGAAGGGAGCGACGAACAGAAAGATCATCGCGGTCCCGTGCAAGGTGAAGATGGCGTTGTACGCGTGCGCTCCGACGAAATGCAAGTTCGCCGCCGCCAGCTGCGTGCGCATCACGAGCGCGAGGATGCCGGCGATCAGGAAGAACGTCAGAGTTGAGCCGACGTACAGCAGACCGATCCGTTTGTGGTCGGTCGTCGATAACCACGAGAGAAGGCCGTGCTCGACCAATTTGCGGGGAGCGGGAAACGGCGGCGCGGAGACGGCGCTCATCGCAAACTCTGCTGCGATACGATCGGAACGCCGTGGTGCGAGCGTGACCAGACGGTGAAGTCCGCGGGTGTGACCACCCGGACGGCAAACGTCATCAGGGCGTGGTCGAGTCCGCAGAACTCGCCGCATTCGCCGCGAAAGCGGCCGAGCTTGTTCGGCGTCCAATCGAACACGTTTTCGAGCCCCGGAATCGCGTCGCGCTTGAAGAGGAACGCCGGTACCCAGAACGAGTGATCGACGTCGACCGAGGTGACGTTGAGGCGCGTCGTTTCACCGAGCGGCAAGACGAGTTCCGGGGGTGCCTGCGGCGTGCCGGTCACGCTGACGCCGGGTTGCGGATAGTCGAAGCGCCACGACCAGCGAAAGCCGGTCACGTTGACGACGACGGCTTGCTGCTGCGCGATCGTCTCCACGTGCCGTTCGGAGGCGTACGTGATGAGAAACAGTCCAATCACCATCAGGATCGGGACGGCCGTGTAGACGATTTCCCAGGATTTGTTGATCCTGAATTGTTCGGGATACCCCACGTCCGATGAACGGCGGCGGTAACGGACGATGCACCAGCCGATCAGCCCGTAAATGACGATCGCGACGCCGATCCCGGCCCAAAAAAACGTCACCCACATATCGTGAAGTGAGCGCGACTGTACGGTTGCGCCGAACGGCAGCATGCGGCCTAGAATTGCCGCGCGATGCGCTGCTTCCTCCGGGACGAAAAAAAAGATCGGTCGCTACGCTGCTTGCGCCGTTTATTGTGCGAGGAAGCGGTCAATGTTCGAGTGCAGCGCACTTGGGGCCAATCTATAAGTTTGCGAGCTTGGCGTCCGGCTTTACGAAGTGGTGTTCTCCGTAGACGGCACGACCGCCGACGATCGTGGCAAGCACGTCGTAACGTTCGCTCCAGATCGTCAAGTCGGCGCGTTTTCCGCGTTCGAGCGTGCCGCATTCGTGCTCGATGCCGAGCAATTTGGCCGGCGCCGCGGTCGCATTGACGATCGCGCGCTCGAAAGGCAACGACGCATACGACATCAAGTTGCGCAGCGCTTCATCGACCTGCAGCGCCGCACCCGCGATCGTGCCGTCCTCGGCCCGAACGACCCCTCCTTCGATGCGATAACCCGCGCCGGCCGGCGCCATATAATCGGTCGCCAGGACCAGACGCTCGCCGAGCGCGCGATGCAGGATGTCGACCATCACCGGCGCGACGTGATGCCCGTCGCAGATCACTTGGACGCTCGTGCGCGCTTCTTGGATGAAGGCGGCCAGCAGGGAGGGGTCGCGATGATCGAGCGGCGGCATCGCATTGAAGGCGTGGGTCAAGGAGCGAAATCCAAGTCCGATTGCAAGCATCCCGTCGCTGTACTTGGCGCACGTATGTCCGGCCGAACACACGATGCCTTGGTCGAAGAAGAAGCGCGCCACGTCGTCGACGCCTTCCACTTCGGGCGCCATCGTCGCCATCACGAGTGCGCCGCGGCATGCTTCGAGCAGCGCCCGAGCGCGCTCTTGGGTCGCGGGCAGCAACCATTCGTGGCGATGAACGCGGCGGAACTTCGAATTGAGAAACGGCCCTTCGAAATGAATGCCCAGGCAGCGCGCACCGCTGACCGGACGTTCGGCTCGTTCGTGCGCGGCCTCAGCCACGTCACTCGCTGCGTGCAACATCGATTCCCAGGGAGCCGTCATGACCGTCGCGACGAAGCCCGTCGCCCCGGCGGCCGCGTAAGCGCGCGCCGCCACTTCGACCGCGTTGCCGTGCTCACGATTGAAGAGCGCGTCTTTGGCGCCGTTCGTGTGCACGTCGATCATTCCAGGTGAAAGCGTCGTCCCCGCCGCAAGCGGGTAATCGCTCGCCCCGTTACCCGGTAGAATATCGGCGATGCGTCCGTTCTCGATCGCGATGCGGGCGAACGCTGCGTCACCGGTGCCGAAAGCGATTCTTGCGGGGCCTAATGTGTAGGAGCTTACCACCTTGAGTGGTTCGTGACCGCGGGTAGCGCGGCCCCTTTTGCGAACGAGTTTCCCAGCGCGGCGCGGCTCTTTAGCGGCGCCCGAAAAGGCGCCGTAAACCTGCGAACACGTTCGCATCAGCCGGAGCGGTATCATGGGAGGGTGCGGCGCGTTCAACTTCGTTCGCGCGACGCTGACGCTCGAGCGCTCGCTGCATGTGTTCATCGGCATGCGCGTGCAGCGTCTCACGAAGCGCGCCGAACTCGTTCCAGGGCGCTGCAGCGCGGTGTGCTTGCGCGGCGTCGAGATAGTCGGCAGCCGAGATCGTAAAGATGCGCTGCACCGGAATACTCCGTTCGCGCACGTAGCGCGTTGCCAATTCGACGACGGTGCGCCGTTCGTTCGAGGACTCGTTGTCGGCGATCGTGTGGGCGAGCAGCATCGGTTTCTCGAACGCGGCGACGCGTTCGTAGAGCGCAAGTTCCCGGTCCGAAAGCTGACGCGAGAACAAACCCAGTACTTCGCTGGCATTGCGCGCCGCCGCGAGCGCAATCGATTCGGCTTGAGCGTTGCCCGAATCGAACGCGGGAGCGTGAACCAGCACGAGCTCGCGCGGCATCGTCCAGGGTACTTCGATCAGCACGGGACGGCGAGCGGCATCGGCCATCGCATCGTCGGGCGCGATGTCGAGCCAGCGACCGTCTGCGCCGAGCGCATAGGCACGCTCGGCCGGACCGTAACGGACGTGCACGGGGTACAGGACTTCGCTCGCCGCATCGTCGCGCAGCAGGCGCGTCTGCGCGATCGCATTGATGAGGCTTGATTTTCCGCGCCGTAACGCTCCCAAGAGCACGACGCGATAGCGTTCGGGGCGCAGAGCGCGATCGTAGGTGTCTGTATCAAATTCGATCGGCGCCGGCGCTTGCGTGAGGGCGGTGGAGGCGGGGCCGGCTCCGTGCGCGATTCGTTCGGAGCGAATCGCCACCGTCGGCTGTACATCCGCTAAGCGTCGATCGAGCGTTCGTAATTTTTCGGCAGCGGCGCGCACAGTCGCCGCTTCCTCTTGCTGCGTTCGTTCGTTTTCACACGCGGCGAGAGCCCGATCGATCGGGCCGAGCACCGCAGGGCGCGCGCGCATTCGTTCGCGTTCCACGGCCGCAGCCGCGTCATCATAGACGCTGCCAAGCCGCTCGGCGAGATCGCCCGTAAAGGCGACGACCTCGGCCTCCAAGGCGGGAAGGACCGTCGTCGCGAGATCGGCACCGAGCTCGCGCTTCATGTACGCGCCAGCGGGATGTCCCGTGAAACCGCGAGCTACCGCCTCGACGAACGAAACGGCGGGGCCGCCGGAGGCGCCGAGCACGATCGTCGAAGCGATGCCGCGCGCCAGGTCGCGCGACCACGCGCCCGTCCCGGGTTCGCCGCCGAGACGTGTCGCCGTCAAATCCGAAACCCGCAGTTCGGGACGATCGCGCTCGATGCGTTCGAATTCGCGCGCGACGTCCCCGGCGACGTCGGCGGCAAACGCGTTCCAAACGGGAGCGAGGGCCGCATCGACGAGTGCCCCGAATTTTCCGCGATCGCGAATGCGTTCGATGTCGGCTACGTCGACCGTGGTTGCCAAGGTGCGTGCCGTTCGTTCGCGCAACCGTTCGCCGGCCGCGGCGATCCACGGGCGCCTGGCGTCACCCGCGCGTTCGATGTCGACGCGCTCGCGCGAGAGCGAGCGCTCGCGCTCCAGCAGTTCGGTTTCCGCCAGTTCGCGCGTGCGGGCCAAGCTCGCGCGGTCGCTTCCGGCGAGCGCCGCCATACGGGCGACGCGCGACGATGCGGCGGCTGCCAGTTCACGCACGATCGAGAGTGCGCGCGCGATCCGTGCGGCTCGCGCGCGCGCTTCGAGCGAACGCTCGAGTCCCGCGAGCAACGCCGGAAAACCGCTGCGCTCGGCCAATCCTGCGTCGTCAGAAAGCGTCGCCAGGGCGTACTCGTGAGCGGAGACGGAAAACACTTCTGCAGTGGGCGCGAAGCGAGCCGCACGAGCGACGATGCGTTCGCGCGCCGCCTCCCAGGCTTCTCGCTCGTCGTGCTCGCGCATGCGCCACAGATCGATCTTCGTCTGCACGATGAAGATGGTACGAATGTGTTCGCCGATCAAGCCCAAAAACGACGCGTCGCCCTCACTGAACGGCTGCTGCGTGTCGATCAGATACAGGACGGCATCGGCGCGCGGCAAGTAGGCGAGCGTTGCGCGGCGGTGTGCGGCAACGAGCGACGCGAGTCCCGGCGTATCGGCGACGACGAAGCCGCCGCGCAAAAACGGCGAGTCGACCGACACGACGACGAACGAGGGGCCTGCTTCGTCATCGGACGTCGCGTCGTGCAGTGCGCCGCGTTCATCGTTCTTCCCGATCGCGATGAAGCGCGAGAGGCGTTCCATCGGGATGCGTTCGCTGCGGCCCGACGGGTATTTCGCATAGGCTTGCTCGGGCAGGCCGTATTCGAGTTCGGTAATCGTCGCCGTCGAGGGGTTGATGTCGGTCGCGAGCAGTCCCGCGAGCGCGCCGCGTTCGTCGTAGCGCACTTTTCCGAGCAGAGCGTTCAGCAGATACGATTTTCCGCTCGAGAACTCGCCCACGACGGCCAGCGCGTAACGGCGACCGAACTGCTCGCGGGTCGTTCGCAGCAGGGCAAGATCGTCGTCGCGCGTCGGCGAGGCGGAAAGCGCGTCGCTGCGCAGGATCGCTTCGAGCGAATCGAACGCCGCAGCGAGCGCTTGCGGAACCGCCGGCAGGTTCGTTGTCTCTATGAACGGATCAGATGGAGAGCCTCGTCGCGGTGTCGCTCCATCAGCGCTTTCGTGTCGCCTTCGACGTTGAGGCGCAGCAACGGCTCCGTGTTGGAAGGCCGCACGTTCATCCACCAGTGATCGTAGGCAATCGTGACGCCGTCGAGATGGTCGATGCGTGCATCCTTGTAGCGCGCTTCGAGTTCGGCCAGTTTGGCGCGGATATCGTGCACGCGGCTGTTGATTTCTCCCGAGCGAAAACGGGTATCGATCGGAGCGATTACTGCGCTGACCGGTTTGCCCGCTTCGCTGAAGACTTCCAAGCATTGCAGCAGTGCGATCATCCCGGAGTCGGCGAACCAGTTGTCGCGGAAGTAGAAATGACCCGAATGTTCCCCGCCAAAGACGATGTCTTCTTCGCGCATCGTCTTCTTGATCAGCGAGTGCCCGACTTGTGAGCGGACCGCAATGCCGCCGTGCTTTTCGATTTCCTCGGGGACGCTGCGGCTGCAGATTAAGTTGTAGAGGATCTTCGCACCGGGATAGCGCTTGAGGGTGTTGATGGCGACCAGGGCCGTGACCATGTCGCCGCCGATCAGGCCGCCCTTTTCGTCGACGAGAAACATGCGATCCGCGTCGCCGTCGAAGGCGACGCCGAGATCGCACTTTCCGTCCAGGACGGCCTTCTGCAAATCGACCATGTTGTCGGGTTCGATCGGACTTGCGGGGTGGTTCGGAAACGTGCCGTCGAGGTCGAAGAAGAGCGGTATCACGGTGCAGGGAAGATGCGAGAACACGTGCGGGACCGTGAGCCCCGCCATGCCGTTGCCGGCATCGATGGCGATGCGGAGCGGTTTGACCGCGCCGCGCTCGACGAAGCGCAAACAGTGCTCGGCGAAGTCGTCGAGCACGTTGCGTTTCGTCATCTTGCCAGGCTGCGCAGCCTTCGCGCCGAGGTCGCCGCGCGCAATGCGGTCGCGAATTGCCGACAGACCGGTCTCGAGTGAAATCGCTCGGGCCTGTTCGCGCGTGAACTTCATTCCGTTGTAGTTGGCTGGATTGTGCGACGCCGTGATCATGACGCCGCCGTCGTAGCCGTATTGGCCGACCGCGAAATACAGCGCGTCGGTCGAGACGAGTCCGATGTCGGTTACGTCGGCGCCTGCTTCGGTCGCACCGCGCGCGAATGCTTCGAAGAGCACTTGGCCCGAGGGACGCATGTCGCGCCCGACGACGATCGACGATGAGCGCAGCTCGGCTACGAAGGCGCGGCCGATCGCATACGCGAGGTCGGCGTTGATCTCGGCCGGGTAGATGCCGCGGACGTCGTAACTCTTGAAGATTTCAGGAACGGTGATCGTCGCCATGCCGCCCGCGCTTCGGGTCCGCTGCGCCGGCTACCCGCCGCGGCGCACCGTGACGCGGCTTCAAACCAACACTCGAATTCGAGGGACAGCGCGCAGAGGGCCGGCCGCTACCGGTTCGCCAATACTGTGTCCCACATGTCCGAGCAGCCGTCGTCCGCGGTCGAACGGCCTGGCGCTGACGGCGAAGGCGATGCGCATCTCGTCGTCGATCCTTCGAGCGGGAGCCTCGCCTTTATCGATGCCGCGGCCGCGGCATTGTTCGGTCTGCGCGATGGTGCGCTGGAGACGACCAAAGCGGCGGACCTTTTGCCCGAACTGGACAGTCTGACGCCGCGTGAGTTCGTCACGCGTCGTCGCATCGGGACGGTCGAACGCGAGCTGTGCGTGCGCCTCGAACGGTTGCAGTCGGGCTCGTTCGCCAAGATCGGTGCCATTCTGGCGATCGTCCGCGCGACGCACGCGCAAGCGTCGTTGCTGCCGCAGCGCGAGGATTCCGCTGCGCTGGGCGACCATCCGCCGATCCCGCGCGAAGAGCGGCTCGAGTCGCTCTGGACGCTCGTCGTGCGGCGCGGCATCGCAGGAACCGAGCAGGTGCGGGCGCTGTTGCGCGAAGCGCTGCGCGGCATCGGCCTCGAATCTGCGGCGGTCATGCGCGTCGACGGCGCGGAGCTGGTCGTCGAATTTTCCGATGGTGACGGCGAAGCGGCCGATCGCATTCCGCTCGAAGGTTCGGTCGCTCGAGCGGCTCTCGAACGCGCCGGAACGTTTGCGGTTCTCGACGCCGAGCGGGAACGCGAATTCGCCATTGCGGCCGCGGGCACGCGTTGCTGCCTGTGCGCGGCGTTTCGCGTCGGCGAAGAACGGTGGGTCGTGACGTTCACGTCGGCCCGGCCGCGCGAAGCAGCCTTCGAGCGCGAAGATTGGCTGTACGTCGAGCACGTCGTCGAAGCGTTGGCGCGCTCGATCGAGCGCCGCGAGAGCGATACGCGCATCGAACGGCTGGCCTATTCGGATTCGTTGACGGCGCTGCCGAATCGCGTCGCGCTCCTAGCGCGGCTCGATGAGTCGCTCGAAGAAGCCGACCGGCTGGCCGGCCGGGCGGCGGTGTTGTTTCTGGACATCGACGGCTTCAAAGGCGTCAACGATACGGTCGGCCATCGCGGCGGCGACATCGTCCTGGCCGAGGTCGCACAACGGCTGCGCGGCACGCTGCGTCGCGTCGAGTACATCGGGCGGCTCGGCGGCGACGAGTTCGCCGTGGTGATGCCGCGCATCGCCGATCGCGAGGAGATTGAAGCGATCGCGCAGCGCATTGCCGCCGTACTGCAATACCCGTTCGAAATCGACGATCATCAGTTCCGGCTCTCGGCGAGCATCGGTGTCGCGATCTATCCCGACGACGCGGCTTCGCGCGAAGATCTGCTGGCGTGCGCCGACGCGGCGATGTACGCGGCCAAGGAAGACGGCGGCTCGCGTGTACGTTTCCGCGATGCGGCCGGCGGTTTCGCCGAGGGTTCGCCGCCGGCTGCGATTACGGGCGAAGTACGCGACGCCGGTTATCTCCTCTGCTACCAGCCTATTGTGGAAGTTTCGAGCGGCCGCGTCATCGCGGCAGAAGCCCTGATTCGCCGCATCGACCCGCTGCACGGATTGCTCGCTCCCGAACGCGGGTGGTCGATCGCGCACGACGAGACCGGACGGCGCGCCCTCGATCGCTACGTTTTGCGCGAGGCGACGGCTCAAGCGCGTGCCTGGGAAGAAGCCGGAACGCCGCTGCGGCTCGATGTCAATCTCGCCGCATACGATGCGGGCGAGATCGACGACCTCGTCGCGGATGAAACATTAGGCGCCGGACTCGGGCGCCTGCGCATCGAGCTCGTGCCGGCGCTGTTCGGCGGCGAGGATGCCGAGCGGGTTACGGGGTTCGTCACGCGCTGCGCCGCGTACGGCATCGGTTTTGCGCTCGACGGCTTTGACGGGGGCCTGGGAACGTTGCCGTCGCTCGCCCATTTACCGATCGAAGTGCTCAAACTGGAGCGGTCGCTCGTCGAGGGTGTCGCTGCCAGCCGCACGACTCGGGCCGTCGTCGAAGGGACGATCATCGTGGCCCGATCGCTCGGCTGGACCGTCATCGCAAAAGGGGTCGAGACCGCGACGCAACAAGAAGCGCTGGTGAGCCTCGGCTGCAACGCGATCCAAGGATTCTTCGTTGCTCACCCCATGACCGCAGCCGATTTCGGCACGTGGCTGCGCGAACGCCGGTTCGTCGAAACGCAAGCGTGATTCGCGCGCTGGGTGGGATCGCGGTCGCTACGGCACTCGGCGCCGCCTTCATCGGCAGCGCTGCTCACGCGGCGGCGTGCGCGGCATCACGTGGTGAGCATGTCGTCCTTTCTTCCGAAGCGGTCGATCCCGACGTTTTCGTGTGGGATTCCCGCGACCGCCTGGTGACGTACGCTGCCGGACAGTGGCGCGACACGCGCGCGATCTTCGCCCACACGATGCTCGCCGAGCCCGGTACGGAGGCAGCGCTCACCTGTTCGCGCCACGCCGTTCGTGCATCATCATTGCCCGGAGGCTCGAACCCGCTCGGCGTGCTCGTGCTCAGCGGGCGCTATCGCGGCCGTTACGGTTGGGTACTCTCGAGCGACGTTCATTTCTCGGCGCATCCGAGCACGCACTCGGCGCTGTCGAAGCGAAGCTGACGGGCGGATCGGCCGAAGGCCGAACGCAACAGATTCGGGCGTTGTTGAATCCTAGCGGGGCTGCGCCCGGTAGCCGTGTGGGATCACGCGGATGCCGCCGTCGACGGTGAGGCGCTCGAACGAGATTCCGTAGGCGCGTGCCAAGATGTCGGGGTCGAGCGCATCGTCCGGCGCTGCAAAGCGAAGCAGCGTTTCGTCGCCGAGGACCGCAATGCGGTCGGCGATCGCGGCTGCTTCGTTGAGATCGTGGGTGACGACGATTGCCGTGGTCGCATCGCAGGCGATGGTGCGGATGACGCGCGCCACTTCGAGCGCGGCCCGTGGATCGAGATGCGACGTCGGCTCATCGAGCAAAACGATCCGCGCATCCTGAGCTAAGGCCAGCGCCAGCCACGCGCGCTGCTTCTCACCCGAGGAAAGCGTTTCGAAGTAACGCTCGCTGAAGTTCCGCAGCCCAACGCGTTCGAGGGCTCGCGTAACGATCGTTTCCTCGTCATCATCGCGCGGCGACCAATCCCACCAGGCGCGGCGTGCGAAACGTCCGGTCGCGACGACCTCATGGACCGTCGTGCCGGCGGGCGTTTCGGCATCGCTTCCGATCAAGGTAACCATGCGCGCGCGCTCGGACGCGCGCAGAGCTGCGATGTCGTTGCCGTCGAGCACGATTCGGCCGCCGGCGGGACGTGCGAAGCCGCCCATTGCGCGTAGAAGCGTCGTTTTGCCAACCCCGTTGGGGCCGACGATCGCGACCAGTTCGCCGGGTTGTACGTCGAGGGTTACGTCGTCGAGCAACGTGCGCGCGGCAACACGCAGGCGCACGTGCTCGAGCGCTAGTACGGCGCGCTGTACGCAACGCTCGCGTTCCGCCTGCGGTCGATCTACGTCCGCAGCGGACGATCGCGGCCGCCATACGCTCGCGTCGGACGAGCGCTCGGCGCCGGGTAAAGCCCCGCCCCCTCTCACGTGCCCCATAGGCGCGTCGCATTCACCGGTCGCAGATACAGATACA
>JALYUD010000161.1 GCA_030853905.1 Vulcanimicrobiota bacterium | reverse complement strand
GATCACGCGTGACGAACTGCTCGGCGCGCGCCAGCTCGAGGAAGTCCTCGCTTTCGTTGCAGCAAAGCGGGCGTAAGCGCGCAGTAAACCGTCAACTACCGTCCCGCAGTGCTTGCGGCAGCGATCGGTAGCGGATGTTGCCGGGGGTGATGCAGCGACCGACGCGCGCGCCGGGATCGGGCGTCCGCCGATAGGCATGGACGTGACCGAAGGTTGCGACCAGTCGCAGTTGTCCGCTCGCGCGCTCGCGGGCGAGTTCGGGAACGATGTCGGTGTGATAATAAACGCCGGGATAATCGTCGGCGTAGACCACGTAGTTGACGTAGGGGCAGAAAAAGACGGTCGCGTTGCGTTGCGCGTAGGCGACCCGCGTGAACCACTCATCGTGCGTCAGCAGGTGCGCACCGCGCGGGACGAGCGCGAGCGCGCGCTGCGCGTCCGCGTGCGGGTAGATCGGGCGCAGATAGTGTCCGATGTGCATGGGATTCGCGACGAGCAACACCGCGATGCACAAGCCGAACGCAGATCGATACCACGTTAGCGGCCGCACCGGCGGTGGACGGCGCAGCAGAACCGCGAGTGCGCCGAGCAGCAGCCACGGACACCAGATCGCCGCGTAATGGGAGCCCATTCGCCAGGCGATCTGATCGCTCGCCAGCAGCACGACGGCGAATCCGGGTAGCGCCAGCAGCGACCAGCGAGAAAACAGCGGCAGAAACGCCAGCGGGACAAGTGCTTCCAGCACGTATGTTAGCCGTCCAAGGGTCGTTATTTGGCTGACGTAGATGGGGTGCGTCCCGAGCGCGACGAGCACGTTTAGCGGCCCATGCGCGAAGGGATATTCGTAGAAACGCGACGGCTGCCAGGGTCCGACGCGCGGTAGGACGGCGTATGCATACACCAAGAGCGCGGCGACGTTGACGACGGCGAGAAAGACACCGGCGAGCGCCAATCGCCGGGGTTCGAGCGGGGTTCCGCCGAGGAGACCGTCGCTGCTCACGGGACCCGAAAGCGAAACGGGTCGACCATGCGTGCTGCGACCGTAGCGTTGCATGGCGTGCACCGCTCCGAGCACCGCGAACGCGACGCCGACGATTGCCAGGACGATGCATGCTTCTTCGCGCACGACTGCGGCGAGGATCGCGAACAACGCGAACCAGCCCCAGCGGGCCCGTTCGGCTGCCCAGAAAATCGCCAAGGCGAGTACCGGATAGAACGCGATCTCATGGAACTCGGTAAAGGCGACCGCGGCGAGCGGCGGGTAGAGCAGCGCAAGTGAAGCATACGCGAACGCTCCTCGTTCGTCGACGTACGAACGCGCGATGCCGTACAACGGAAACGCCGTCAGACCGATCAGGATGGGCTGGACGATCTGCAGCGCGAGGCCCGAGCGCGCCACGGTCACGAGCGGCCAGAGCGACGCCAGTAACGGCGCCCAGTGGAAGCGAAGATGCGTGCCTTGTTCGGGCCCGTCGCGGAATCCGCCGAACGCGTCGGCGATCACTTGCGTAAACGTTCCCGTGTCGGTGCCGTACGTCCAAATGTGCCAGCGCCACACCGCGAAGCCCGTAAAGACGAGCACGTAGGCCGCGAACGCGAGGATCAAGTTCCGCAACCCGTCGCGTTTTGCTCGGCGCTCTCGGATGTCCGGGCACATCGTCGCCGCGAAAGGCGATGCGCTCAAGCGCGAAGCGTCGCGAATATCTGTTTCGGCGAAGGCAGGCGTCCGTAGAGCAGCATCCCGACCCGATAGATCTTTCCTGCGGCCCAGAACGCCACGATAACGGTGAGCGCGTCGATCGTCGCCGCGAGGGCTATCTGCCAGAGCGGCATGGTGCTGACCGCGAGTCGCGTGAACACGACGAACGGCGAGAGAAACGGAACGAAGCTCGTCACCACGACGAGCGGGGCAGTCGGTGCAGTCAGCGCGTACTGTGCGATGAAGAACGCCGCGACGACGGGCAAGATGACGGGCGTCGCGACGCTGCCCAGGTCTTCGGTGCGCGAAATCAAGGAGGCCGCTGCGGCATAGATCGTCGCGTACTGCAGATAGCCGAGCACGAAGAAGGCAAAGAAAGCCAGTATTTCCGTCGGCGTGATCGCGAGCAAGACGGAACTGCTGCCGACGGCAGTTCCGGTCGCCGCGGAGAGCGACGCTGCGGCCTGCGGAAACAGCGCGATCGCGGTCACCAGCCACAATCCGAGTTGAACGATCGCGACCACGGCGGCGGCGGCCACTTTGCCGGCCAGCAGATTCCACGGCGCGATCGTGGCAACGAGGATTTCTGCGATGCGGCTGGTCTTCTCTTCGGCGACCGACGCCATGACGGCTTGGCTCGCGAGGATGATCGCCAGATACAGCATGAAGATCAAGGCGAAAGCGATCCCGTGGGCGAGCGCCGCGCTGCGCGAATCGGCGAATTTTTGATCGACCGGATGGGTCGCGTGCGGGATCGCTGCAGCGGCTACGATGAGAGCGGCCGGCTCGCCCGTCGCCAGCGCGATTGCCAGCGGTGCCAGGTCTTCGCGCAATTGCGCTCCGTCAAAGGCTGAAAGATCGTGTGGGTACAGGTCGAGCCGCAGATGCCCGGCGTGCTGGGTCAACGCGACCGCCGCGCCGGCATCGCCGTGCGCCTTGAGATAACCCGCCGTCACGTGCTGCGGCAGCGCGGCGACATCGTCAACAACGTGGAAGTTCTTTTTCGCCTCGAGCAGCGACGTCGCGTGCGCGCGCAGCGCCGGCGCTCCGGCGAGCACGATATCACTGCCCGCCGAGCGTCCGGCCGAGACAAAGAACGCCGGCGCCTCGACCAAGAGCGCGATGGCGACGATCCCGCCGCAGGTCGCGATCCAGAACAGGCGTGAGCGAATGCGCCGGCCGAGCTCCGTGACGAAAACGATGGCCAGTTCATCGAGCCGCCCTCTCATGCTGCGGCGGGTTCGGGATCGAGCGCTTGCCGGTAAATCGCTTCGAGCGATGGCTCGCGTCGTTCGAACGTCTCGAGCGGCGCAGCCGCGACCGCATCGCGCAGCACGTCGGCAAACGCGGTCGTTGCGGGCAAGGTGTAGAGCAGCGCACCGTCGTCGTCGATCTCCGGTTCGCCTGCGCCGTAGCCGGCGAAAACGGCGCGCAATTGTGGCGTCGCCGGGGCGACCCGCACCGTGCGCGTCGGGAAGGCCGAGCGCAGCTGCGGCAGGGTTCCCCTGGCGCGTACCGCGCCCGCGCCGATGATGCAGAAATCACGGCAGGCGAGCTCGAGCGCGAACATCTGATGGCTCGATAACACGAGCGTCGTTCCCTGCGCCGCGAGCGAGCGAATCGTCCCGAGGACAATCTCCGCGTTGACCGGATCGAGCCCGGAAAACGGTTCGTCGAGGACCAGCAATTCCGGTTCGTGCAGCGCGGCGCTGGCGAGCTGTACCTTCTGCTGATTTCCTTTGGAGAGCTCGCTGCAAGCACGGCCGGCATATTCCTCGATCGCCAGTTCGCGTAGCCAACGCGCGGTGCGGGTGCGAGCGTCGCTTTCGCTTAACCCGTGCAGCCGCCCGAAGTAGACGATCTGGTCGCGTACTTTCATCTTGCCGTACAGTCCGCGCTCTTCGGGCAGATAACCGAAGCGGCGCCGCACCCGCAGATCGATCGGCTTCCCGTTCCATGTGATGCTGCCGCGGTCGGGAAGGTAGATGCCGAGAATCATCCGCATCGTCGTCGTCTTCCCGGCGCCGTTAGGCCCCAGCAGCGCAAACGCCGTCCCCGCCGCGACGGAAAAACTGACGTCGCGCACAGCCGCAACCTTCCCGAACGACCGCCCAACGCAATCAACAACGAGCATCTGCGACCGCGTCGTTCAGCGAGGCTTCATTTTTACCCTCACGGCACACGAGGAGCCTGTCGGGCTTTGCCCGACTGGCGACGCTACGGCGTGAGCAGCGAAACCTTCGTCGACGCCGTAATCAACGCATCGACCCAATTCGCTTCGAACTAATCGCCGCTTCAGCGCGCATTCATGGCGCCATGTCCGGCGAGCCTCAATGGGGTGCTTACATTCCCGAAAAGGCTCCTTTCGAGACGGCGAGCGCGCTATAGCAAATTGCGTAGCTCGTCGGCCGTCATCCCGGCCAGCTTGAGAATCGCCGCGAGGGTCCCCGACTTGACGTCGCGGCCCTCGTGCATCGGGACGTTCAACGTTACGGATTAGCGTTCGCAAAAACGTGCGAGCCGGTCTGACGGACCTCGACGAAGCCGGCACGCAGGAGGGCACGGCGAAGTCGGTCCGCTCGGACCTGCGGCAATCTCGGCACTCAGAAACCTAGGCCGCGGGAACGACGACGCGCTCCACGCGTATCGCATCTGCATCGGATGCAGGTATTTCAGCGCCTTCGTCTTTGCGAACGGCCAGCGAAAGTTGAATTGCATCGCGCGCCATCGCAAGCGCGTCCTCGATGTCCTCGCCTTGCGTATGAATTTCCGGGAAGGAGGGCACACTCACGCTAAAGCCTCCTTCGGCTTCCGGCTCGAGGATCACCGCATACGCGATCGCTTCCACGAGCGGGAGAGTTCGGCGAGGAGTGGGCGTGTCCTTACCGCTCCGCAAGCGCTCTCCGTGCGTCCCCAACGAGTTCTAACGTCGCCGACGAACGCTCGCGGAACCGAGAGCGGCACGGAGATGAACTGGGATGCCTTCATCGGTGGGTTCGACTTCGGCGGTCACCTTTCCGAAGGCGCGCAAGTCAAGCCGCACCGCTAGACCATCCGGTATGAACAGGGATACGTCGCCCAGGAAGCTCGCAACGTCGATGTCTGTGCCGGCCCAATCGGCAGCAAGTTCAGCGTGGATCTTCCCAAGGTGAGAATAAAGGCGGCATGTCGTGCCGAGGCCATAAGCATTGATGTTCCCAAGATGGTTGACCGCTTGCACTGCTACGGCCTCTGGAACAAAAAGAAGAACATCCACCGAGACGTTCGTCGGCCCGGCGCCGGTAAACGGACCTGTGAAACTCAACGCCTCGACCGACGCTTTTTTCTTGCGCCTTCGGCGTAAATGTAAAGCGCTCTCGGGACGCGTCGGCATGCTGCGTGCCGGCGCAAGCAGCAAGGGACAAGAGCGCGGCTGCTTGCAGAAACATCTTGCCGCGCGGAACCAGCGATCCGAACTCTACCACAATGCAGGCTAACGCACGTTTGCGAACCGCGTGCCAGAGGATGTCGTTGAGCGTCGCGTCGGGCACCGCGTCTTCATGCGAGAAGTCGAGGTGAGCACTGTCGCGTGCGCGGTACGCGGCTCGAGTGTTGCGTGCGTTCAGATCCGTGCGTTGCGGCAGTGCATCGTAGGGGCGAAGGTCCGGCGTCGTCGTGAACGCGTCGTAGAACGGCAGGGCGGCGGCGTCGTAGGCGGACATCGGCGGGAGTCCGAGGAGCAGTTCGATCGTGCGCAGGAAGCCTGCGGTCGAGTGGTGCGCGTGCACGACGCCGCCGCGCGAGTACGCGCTGATGACATAGGCCGTCATGCGTTGCGCGTCGACATGGTCGGGGCCGTTCTGCGCATCGTCCTCGACGACGAAAACGGCGGTGTCGCGCCAATGGTGCGAGTGTGAGAGGTGCTCGATCAAGCGCCCGAGCGCAAGGTCGTTCTGCGCGGCGTATGCGAGCGGTGTCAATGCACCCGGACGCGTTCCGGACGTGTGGTCGTTCGGGAGCCGCAGAAGTTCGAGTTGCGGTAGGTCGCCGTGCGCGTCGTAGGCGTCGAACTCGCGTGACCATTCGGCTTCGCGATCGAGATCGCTGTAGGTGAGATCGAAGCCGCGTGCGCGCGGATCGGTTTCGCCGGCGAGATCGCGCATGTGGGAAAGGACTCGGCCGTCGGGCTCGGGATCGCTGACGAATTCGCCGTAATTACGCAACGTGATGCCGTGGGCGGCGGCATCGTTCCAGATGTAGCCGCTATGCGGATTGGAGGCAATCGCGCCGTCTTCGAAATCGTACAAGATACGGCGGCCGCCGTATTCCTGGGGCCACATGTGTTCGAGGTAATCGTTGGCGAACGCCGCCGTCGACCAGTTGTGTCCGTCGGCACTGACCTCGGCGTCGGCGAAGGTGTCGTCGAGGATGCCGAAGCGTCGTGCCAACGCGTGATCGTTGGGCGTCACCCCTTCGCCGAAAAGCGTGAGCGCCGGATCGCCGTTCGCGCCCGCCAGATCGCCGAGGACCTGATCGTACGTGCGGTTCTCTTTGATCACGTAGATGACGTGCCGAAGCGGGCCGCCGGCGCGAACGATGCTCGCGGACGGTGAAGCGACCCCACGTTGCTGCGTATCGAGCGGCGTTCGAAGCGTAGATGGAGCGTTCGCAAGAATCGTCGCAGTGCCGTGCGCTAAGACGGCATCGGCGGGGATCGCGATGCGACGCACGCTGCCGACCATGCTCGAGGCGATGTACCCCGAGGCATCGCCTGCCGCGCCGTGAGCGCGGGGTCCGAATGGCCGGAACTGCGGATTGGCGCGTCCACCCTCACCCATGCCGTCGACGACGTCGAGCGATGTGCCGTCGGACCCCACGGCAAGCGCCGTCGGGTACCAGCCCGTCGGCAGCATCCCGATCACTCGTGGCGCGGGCTCGCGCAGCGCCAGTACCGCGACGGCATTGACCGCAGCGAGCGTAATGTAAAGACGTTTACCATTCGGCGACAACGCCATTGCCGATGGCGACGCGCCGAAAAACTTGCCGTCAAATGGTCCGACGTTAACGTCGGCGATACGCCGTTCGCGCGCAACGTCGACCACGCCGAGGCTGTCATCATCCGTTTCGGTTACGTAGAGACGTTTGCCATCACGAGACGGCAGCAGCGCTTGCGGATGCTTGCCGACGGGAATCTCGCCACGTTCCTTGTGGCTCGCGACGTCGACGACGGAAAGCGTGTTGCCGGCCCAGTTGGCGACGAATAGCGTCTTCCCGTCCCGCGAGAAGCTGACGCCGGCGGGATGCGAGCCGGAATCGATCGTCGAGGAACTATTCGCGTCGTGCTCGACGAGCGCTCCGCTAG
>JALYUD010000159.1 GCA_030853905.1 Vulcanimicrobiota bacterium | reverse complement strand
CCCCAAGCGCGCGTCGCTCATGCACCCGCGGGCGCTCGTGCACCCGTGGTCCCGGGACCGGGTGTGGGCGGTAATCGGCGGCGGCCTTCGCAGCGGCTGGGCTTGCGACTGACGCAGAGTTCGTGGTTGCTCGTGCGGGTCGACGGCTCGAAGCGGCTTGAAGGCATCTTTCCGGCGGGGACCCAGAAGTGGTTTCGCGGCGCGCACGCCGACGTGCGCGCAGGCAACGCCGGCGGGGTCGAATTGACGGTCAACGGACGCCGGCTCGGCACGATGGGCCGGACGGGCGATGTCGTCGAACGTTCGCTGCCGCTCGCGCAGGAGTAGCCGTGCCCGATTTTTCCTTCGATGTCGTTTCTCGAGTCGACGCGCAAGAACTCGACAACGCGCTCAACCAGACCCGCAAGGAGATCGAGGGCCGCTTCGACTTCAAGCACTCCAAGACGTCGCTCGAACACGCCGATAAAACGATCACGATCCAGAGCGATGACGAACTCAAACTGCGCAACGTCGTCGACATCTTCCAAAGCCGCGCAAACAAGCGCGGCATCTCGCTGCGAGCGTTCGAATACGGCAAGGTCGAGCCGGCCGCGGGAAGTACGGTCCGCCAAGTCGTGACAGTCAAGAGCGGGATCGCCAAGGACAAGACGAAGCCGCTTATCGATGCGCTCAAAGCCGCCAAGCTCAAAGTGACCACGCAGTACCAAGACGAGCAGGTACGCGTGTCGGGCAAAAGCAAGGACGACTTGCAGAAAGCGCAGCAAATATTGCGCGCGCTCGACATCGACATTCCTATACAGTTCGTAAACTACCGCTAGGGATTCGACAACGCCCGAATCTGTTGCTGAGACGCTCGACGGCGGACACATAAACATCGTTTACTGTTCGAATATCGTTTGGCAGGCAGTGGCTGCTTTGACATCGGAACATCTACGATAGTGGAAGTTCTGAGCAAAAGTCGCGTTGCTTTCGTGTCGCTTGGGTGTGCGAAGAATCTGGTCGACTCCGAAGTGATGATCGCCAAGCTCGGCGGTGCGGGCTGGGAGCTCGTGTCCGAGGCAGCGGATGCCGATGCGATCGTCGTCAACACCTGTGCGTTCATCGATCCCGCCAAAGCGGAATCGACCGATACGATCCTCGCGTACGCGTCCCGCAAGAGGCCGGGACAGCAACTGATCGTCGCCGGCTGTCTTTCGCAGCGTTTCGGCGAAGAATTGCGGTCGCTTATTCCTGAGATCGACGGGATCGTCGGCACGGGCGCTTATGCCTCGATCGTCGACGTGCTCGACGAAGCGCGCGCGGGACTATCGCCTACGCGCCTCGATTTCGATGCTCCGCCCGAGCACGACTTTTTGCCGCGTCTGATCACGACGCCGCGCGCTACGGCCTATCTCAAGGTCGCCGAAGGTTGCGATCATCCGTGCACGTTCTGCATCATCCCGCAACTGCGCGGACCGTTTCGCAGCCGCAGCCGCGAATCGATCCTGGCCGAGGCGCGGGCGCTCGCCGCCGCGGGAACGAAAGAACTGATCCTGATCGCTCAGGACACGTCGATGTACGGCCGCGACCGCGGCTCGCGACGCGGGGGCCTCGCGGAGCTGCTCGGCGAACTGCACGCTCTCGACGGGCTCGAATGGATCCGGCTGCTGTACCTGTATCCCGCGACAGTCGATGACGAGCTGATCGAGGCGATGGCCGGCCTCCCAAAGGTCTGCAAGTATATCGACATGCCGTTGCAGCACGCGCATCCCGAGGTGTTGCGCGCGATGCGCCGTCCCTCGAACGGCGAACGGTATCTCGAAATTTTGGCGCGCCTGCGCAACCGAATCCCAGGCGTTACCCTGCGCTCGACCTTCATCGTCGGCTTTCCCGGCGAACGCGACGACCACGTCGCCTATCTCGAAGAATGGCTGGGCCGCGCCGAGCTCGACCGCGTCGGGTTCTTCGCATATAGCCGCGAGGAGGATACGCCGGCGGCCACTCTGGGCGAGCAAATTCCGGCAAGAGTGCAGCGCAGCCGATTGTTGCGCTTGCGCGACGCGCAGCGTCAGGCGAGTGCTCGCGCGCGGTCGAAGCGCGTCGGTCGGGTGGAACGCGTCCTCGTCGAGGAGCGTAAAGCATTGCGCCGCAGCGAGCCGTTGCGTGGAATACTCGACTCGGGGCTCGCCTGGAGTGGCCGCTCGATGGGTGAAGCGCCGGGCGTCGACGGCAACGTATACTTTACCGGTGAAGCGACGCCCGGCGCTTTCGCCAACGTTGCGATCGAGGGGTTCACCGCTTTCGATTTCCACGGCCGTCTGGTCGCGGCGCGCGAGCCGGTCGAGGCCTGATGCGCGCCAACAGCATCGTGGGGCGGACGGTGATCGCGCTCGCGGCGATCGTCGCGCTGTTGGCCGGTGCCGTCTTCGCGCAGGCGATCATCGAACGGCGTAGTCCGCGCGACGTTATGGCCGGCTACTTCGTTCCGTCGCCCGAAGCGCTCTTCCACAAGGATCGGATCGCGCTCTTACTGCTGGGCATCGACTATGATTACAATTCCAAGGACGAGCAGTATTCCAGCAGCGCCCGGACCGATACGATCATGGCTGCTTCGATCGAATTTCCGTCGTCGAGTGATCCGACGGGCCACGTCGCGATCTTATCGGTGCCGCGCGACACGGACGTCGTGCTGCCGAACGGGCGTGAAGACAAGATCAACGCCGCGTACGCCGCCGGCGGCTCGCCGCTGGGTGATGCGCGTGCATCCGAAAAGGTCGTCTCAGGGTTTCTCGGCCTTCCCAGTTTCGATCGCTTCGTAACGTTGCGGGTCGACGCGGCCAAGGAACTGGTCGATGCGATCGGCGGGATCGACGTCGTTCCGGACGAGACGATGAACTACGACGATA
Source organism: Vulcanimicrobiota bacterium (assembly GCA_030853905.1). GTDB lineage: Bacteria > Vulcanimicrobiota > Vulcanimicrobiia > Vulcanimicrobiales > Vulcanimicrobiaceae > Nyctobacter. The sequence goes on along the minus strand of JALYUD010000159.1, from coordinate 12,927 downwards.
CCTGGGGCCACCTGCACATCCATTTCATCGGCGGCAGAACGTACCACATGAACGGCGATCAAGCCGTCTCATATAGCCGCTTCCGTCACGATGAATGCAGCGACCCGTGCCGCATCAAACGGCAGCAGCAAGTGATCCGGATCGTGCTGGCCAAACTTCAAAACGACAAGTTTCACGACTTGCTGCATCTCAACACGCTGGTCGACATCATCCACCGCAACGTCTATACCGATCTGTCGCAGCAGGAGATATTGAGCATGGCTTTGGCCTTCGAGCACTTCGATCGGCAGGACTTGATGACGAATCAAGTTCCGTATGACGATACGAAGGATCTCGCTTGCTGCGGCAACGTGCTCATCGCCGATAACGCTGCTAAAACGCAGCTCGTGCAGAAGTTTTTCGTCGACTCGCTCGCACCGCCCCCGGCGCCGGCTGCGGTTGCCGCGGTGATTCCCTCGAGCGTTCACGTCGTCGTTGAAAACGGCTCGGGCGTTGTGGGCGAGGGTGCGCGCGCGGCGCAGGCGTTGCGCAAAGCGGGCTTCGTCGTAGACGGCGTCGTCAACGCGGACAGCTTCCGTTACGATGCCACCGAGATTCACGTCCATCCGGCCGCGACGTTGGCGGGCGAACGCGTCCTGGCCGCACTGGCGCTGCGCGACGCGAGCGTTCAGGCGGAGCCCGCGGCGGCCCAAAGCGGCGCGGTGACGGTCATCGTGGGACGCGACTTCGCGGCGGGAGATCCGCCGAAAATCGCGCCCTCGAAGCAGTGAGGCCGGGCCGCTTCATCATCGGCGGCGTCGTCGTGGCGGCGCTGGCGTTGCTATCGTTCGCGCTCGCCCATCTGTTGGCTGCACCGGCGATGCCGCCGGTCGTGGCGCGCACCGCGAACGCGCGCCGGCTGCTGGCACCGAGTTTCGCAACGCATTTGGGCCGGCTGTTTCGCGAACGCTTGGAAACGGGCCCACGGCAGCGGCCGCGCTTGGTCGCGCTGACCTTCGATGACGGTCCGTATCCCGTCGATACGCCGCTCCTGCTCGATGAGCTCGAGCGGCTGCGCGTACCGGCGACGTTCTTCTTGATCGGCGCGGATACCGAATTGTTTCCCGCTTTGGCCGAGCGCATGGAAGCCGCGGGCGACGAGATCGCCAACCACACGCAGACCCATCCGGCGCATTTCGAAGCGCTCGCGCCGGCCGCGGTCAAACGTGAACTCGACGAGGGCGCTGCGACCTTGCGGCGCTACGTTACGGACCCGGCGATCTCGACGATGATGCGGCCGCCGCACGGGCGCTTTTCCTTGCGCACGATCGAAGCGGCGCAGCGTGACGGGTATCACGTGATTCTGTGGAGCGACGATCCCGGCGATTGGCGTGCCCGCGCGACTCCGGCAGCGATCGAAGCACATGTGGCGCGTTACGCGAGGGCACCCGAGATCATGCTGCTGCATAGCGGAAAACTCAACACGATCGAAGCTCTCCCAACCGTGGTCGCCCGCTTCCGCGCCTCCGGTTTCCGCTTCGTCACGGTCGGCGAGCTGTTGCGGGATGTTCCGCTGTCGCAGATACTGCACCCCGAACACCTTCGGCTCTGAAGTTCGCCGCTTGCGGGTGTCGGCGCCGCCCGCGCGAAGAGGATCCGCCGTGGGCAGGCAAATCATCAATACCGGCGGCCCCGCGCGCACGCGGTATCGTGCCATTCGAGCCGCGTTCATCACGTTGATCGTCTTTATCTGCATCGTGATACTGGTTTTCTTCGTGCGCGGGCGGCGTGCGCATCCGCTGACGCCGGCGTACGGACATCACACGCGGACGGCATCCGGCGCGCGCCCGGCGGGGGCGACGAATCCGTAGCGAGGCTCTGATCGAAGCGCTCGATCCCGCCCTCCGTCGCCGGGCCGACAATTTGGAACGCGCTATGTGCGCGTTGCGCGACGCCCGCGACCCCGACGACGTGCTCCGAATCATCGCCCGCGCCCTCGCGCGGGATTTTGGCCGCTCGTGCACCGCCTACGAAGTACGCAACGGTCGCTTGCGCGTGGTCGCCGCCGCCGACGATGCGACCGCGAGCCCGCTCGGCGAAGACGACGTCGACCTCGACGACCTGCGCCATCGTGGTGTCGTGCACCACGGCCCGGGCGATCTCGTCGCCGTCGCGTTCGACGGACAGCTGCACGCCGTGCTGGCCCTTGGTGCCTCAGGCGCCGCGCTCGACGACGACGACGTTAAACATCTGCGCGCTCTCGCTGCGTACGCTTCGCTCGCGCTTTCCACCGCGCGCGCCTTCGAAGCGTTACGCCGCTCGGCAGCCGAAGGCGCAGCGTTGACCGATGCGGCGCGCACGATCCTGGGCTTCAACGAACTCGAGCCGTTGGCGGAAGCATTGTGCGGCCTGGGCGTGCGGCTCGCATTGGCGACGCGCGCCGTCTTCTATGCGCGTCGCGGCGAGCGCTTGGAGCGGATCGCGGGCGCCGTGGTCGCAAGCGACGCGGACCTGCCGGAATCGTTGCCGCTCGACGAAGCAGCGGCACGCCACGAGCTCGCCGGCACACTCGGCGCCGACGCATTCGTTGCCAGCCGCATGAGCCTACGCGTCGACGAGGAGGGAAGCGAATACTTCGCTTTTTTCGTGCTCGTGCGTCCGCTGCCGTTCGGACGGTCCGATCAGCGCTTGTGCGAAGCGCTCGTCACGCTTGCGGCGCTGGCGCTGCGTAACGTGGAACTGTACGAGCAGTCGACCCGCGCTTATCGCGCGCTGAGCGAAAGCAATGCGTTCAAAGACGATCTGATGGCGATGTTTGCGCATGATTTCAAGGGCCCGCTCACCGTCATTTCCGGATTCGCGGAGTTGTCGCTCGAAACGAACGATGAAGCACTCCGCCGCAATGCGCAGACGATCCTCGAGCAAACGCGCCGGCTTGCCAAACTGAGCGACGACGCGCTGGCGTTGGCCGCGACGCAGAGCGCGGGCTTTTCCTTGCAGCGGACCTGCGGCGACGTTACCGAGTTCGTGCGTACCTGCATCGCGCCGCTGGACCGCGACGGTCGCATCATCATCGTGGCACCGGCCCAAGCGCAGCCGGCCGCTTTCGACCGGATGCGCTTGCGACACGTGCTCGAAAACGTCATCGGTAACGCGTTGAAGTATTCAGCCGAGGCGGTCCGGGTCGAGGTCGCCGGAAGCGACGACGAGGTGCGCATCGACGTCGCCGACAACGGCATCGGCGTCCCGGCCGCGGATATGGAGCGCATCTTCAGCCGTTTCGGACGCGGCGCGAATGCGCGTTCGCGCGGCGTAGCCGGCTCCGGCGTCGGACTCTACATCGCCAAAAAGATCGTCGAAGTTCACGGCGGCCGCCTGGAAGTCCGCTCGACGGAAAACGAGGGCAGCACCTTCAGCATCGTCTTGCCGCGCGCTTAAACGCCGGCGAGCCGCGCGCCCTGCCCTGCGGGTCGCGGGAAATTTGCTGCCGTGCGGCCAAGCGAGCCCGATGCGCTGGGCTCGATTGAAGCTTTACGCGAGCGTCCTGGTCGTCGTTGCGCTCGCGTCCATCATGACGCTGCGAGCGGCCGACGCCGATGTTTCCGACGCGTTGGTCGGCGCGCTCACCACCTTACAGGGATTGAATCAAAGCTCGTTCTCCAGCGTGACCGGCTGGGCGCGCAACGGAGCGCCGCAAGTCGCCGTGCCGATTCGCGACTACGAGCTCGCCGAAGCGCAGATACTCAACCTTTCGAGCGACGATCGACAAGCGGTTCTGTGGTGGCTCCAAGGCAACGGCCGATCGTCGCTCTACGCGCGCGGCGCGACGGATGCGCAGATCGGTCCCTTACGTTCCGGAGCCGACCCGGGCACCGCGCCGCCGTCACCGGCGCCGGATTCGTGGCGCGATCTCCGCTTGGCGTCGGCAACCCTCGGCGACGCCGCTGTGCCGAGCGGCATCGTCATCCTCGGAGGATTTGCCGCTGCGCGGCGTGATGGAACGAGCGCGATGGCCTGCGTATCGTTCAAAAACATCGCGCCGGTCGCGGCCGACGAGGTCCGGATCGACTTCCCGCTGCTCGACGGCGCCGGTAACACGGTCGGAAAGTTGACCCTCGATCGGCGTGGCACGTTCTCACAGGGCATCGGCATCATGACCTACGGTTCTCTACAAGATTTCGTCCAGTCTGGAGGCATCGGAAATCGCGGCTTCGGCGATAACTGCGCGACGGTCAAAAACGGCATCGCCGCCGTACCGATCCTGACCGCACGGTACGCCACCTACCGCATCACAAAAGTCACCCGCGGCGGCGGCTCAACCTGGCCGTAACCCTTTGCAGTTCAAGGTCCACGCCAAGTCACGCCAGACGCGGCGCAGCGTGCCACGTCTTCAAGTAAAAACCGGGGGCCGAGGCGAAGGGGTCTTAACTGCTATGGCTTTCCTTAAGACGCTCTTTGACGGCAACGAGCGAGAGATCGTCCGCTTGCGCCGGACCGCGGTCGCCACGAGCGCCCTCGAAACCCAGATGTCGGCACTTTCCGATGAAGCGTTGCAAGCAAAGACCGGCGCCTTCAAAGAACGTCTAGCCGGTTTCGAAAAAGCCGAGGCCCGGGCCGCGCTCGACGAGATGCTGCCCGAGGTCTTCGCGGTCTGCCGTGAAGCCGGCAAGCGGACCGTCGCGATGCGGCACTTCGACGTGCAGATCATGGGCGGTGAGGTGCTGCACGAAGGTAAGGTCGCGGAAATGAAGACGGGCGAAGGCAAGACGCTCGTTGCAACCTTAGCCGTCTACGCCAACGCGTTGCTCGGACGCGGCGTGCACGTCGTGACGGTCAACGACTACCTCGCTCGCCGCGATGCCGAATGGATGGCGCCGCTCTACAACTTCCTCGGGCTGTCGGTCGGCGTGATCCAGCACGATCTCGCACCCGAACAGCGCCGCGCCGCCTACAATGCCGACATCACCTACGTCACCAACAACGAGGTCGGCTTCGATTACCTGCGCGACAACATGGCTTGGCAGCTCGCCGACATGGTGCAGCGCGAACTCTACTTCGCGATCGTCGACGAAGTTGACTCGATCCTAATTGATGAAGCGCGTACGCCGCTGATCATCAGCGGGCAAGGGCAGGACGCGACCGAGCACTACGTGACCTTCGCGAAGGTGATTCCGCGCCTGGTCAAAGACGAGGATTTTTCGGTCGACGAAAAAGCGCACGCCGTCCCGATCACCGAGAAGGGCGTGGCCAAAGTCGAGCGGATGCTCGGCGTGCAGAACCTGTACGATCAACGCAACCTCGAATTGACCCATCAGCTCAATGCGGCGTTGCGCGCGTGGCATCTCTTTCACAAGGATCAGCAGTACATCGTCAAGGACGGCGAGGTGATCATCGTCGACGAGTTCACCGGACGCTTGATGTACGGGCGGCGCTACTCCGACGGCATCCATCAGGCGATCGAGGCCAAGGAAGGCCTCAAGATTCGCAGCGAAGACCAAACGCTCGCGACGATTACCTTCCAAAATTATTTCCGCCTCTACGATAAGCTCGCCGGCATGACGGGCACGGCGAAAACCGAAGAGCGCGAATTCCGCGACATCTACTCGCTCGACGTCGTCGTCATTCCGACGAACCAACCGGTGGCGCGCACCGATCAGGGCGACATCGTGTACAAGAGCGAAAACGCGAAATTCGAAGCGGTCGTCGACGAGATCCTGCGCGAGCACGAGAAAGGCCGCCCGGTGCTCGTAGGGACGCGCTCGATCGACAAGAGCGAACGGCTGGCGACGATCCTGCGGCGGCGCGGCGTGGAATGCGAAGTCCTCAATGCCAAGTATCACGAGCGCGAGGCCGAGATCATCAAGGACGCCGGCCAACCGGCGGCGGTCACGATCGCAACCAACATGGCCGGCCGCGGCGTCGACATCAAACTGGGCGAGGGCGTTCCGACGGTCGGGGGCCTGCACATCATCGGTACCGAGCGTCACGAATCGCGCCGGATCGACAACCAGCTGCGCGGCCGCTCCGGGCGGCAAGGCGATCCCGGCTCGACGCGCTTTTACGTCTCGCTCGAAGATGAAGTGATGCGGCTCTTCGGCGCCGAGCGCATCCAAGGCATCATGAACTTAGTTGGGTTCAGCGACGAGACGCCGATCGAAGCAAAGCTGATCTCGCGGTCGTTCGAACGCGCGCAATCGAAGGTCGAGAACCACAACTACGAGATCCGTAAGCAGGTTCTCGAGTACGACGACGTCATGAACAAGCAACGTGAAGTGATCTACGATGAGCGCCGCAAGGTGCTGCGCGGCGAGTCGTTGCGTGACTTCATGCTGCAAACGCTACGGGAAAAGGTCGATCAGGCGGTCGACCGCAGCGCGCCCGAAAATGTGCATCCCTCCGAATGGGATCTTGGCGAAGTGCTGGCCGAACTTGAACTGGTCTTTCCGGTGCGGGAGCGCTGCGACGTTGCCGACCTCGAAAAGCTCGGGCGCGAGGAGATGAAGACGCGCCTGAACGAGTTCGCGCTGGATGCCTACGAGGCGAAGGAAACCGAACTGACGCCCGAGATCATGCGCGCGATCGAGTCGCAATACATCATGCTGCCGCTGATCGATCGGCTATGGGTCGATCACCTGTACGTGATGGATGCCCTCAAGACCGGTATCGGCTTGCGCGGCTACGGCCAGAAAGATCCGCGCGTCGAGTACGAAAAAGAAGCGTACGAGATCTTCGAGGATTTGAAGAACAACATCGCCGACGAAGCGATCAAGTCGGTCTTCCGTGTCGTCGTCGAACGCAACGACGGCGCCGACGGCGGCTCGATCGGCGCCGCGAACGGAGCGCGCGTGCCGCTCGGTGGCGGCAACGGTCACTTAAACGGCAACGCAACGATGCCGCAATTCGAGGCGCTTCCCGACGGTGCACTCGCCGCGCCGGCGTTCGAAGCGGCCCAACCCGCCCGGCTCGACCCAGCCTACGCCTCGAAACTGCTTGGCCCGGTTCCCGGCGCCCCGCCCCCCGGGCAGCGCGAACTGCACACCAATCGCGGCGACGAAGAACCCACCAAACCCCGCAAGAGCGAAGCAAAGATCGGTCGCAACGAAATCTGTCCCTGCGGCTCCGGCAAAAAATTCAAACGCTGCCACGGAGTGACGGCCTGAACGGCGCTCCGCCGTGAAGGCTTGACCCGTTGGGGCGGAGATCGCTTGCCTTTTCGCCAAATGTTCGGCATGAGTGATTCGCAGTTGACGACGATCGCGCGGCTCGCAGAGCGTCTAGGTGCGCTCAAGGTGCGTCTTTGACTACGATCGTAAAACCCGTCAGGTAGCCGAACTCGAACGCCGGACACGTGACGAAGCGTTTTGGAACGCGCCCGATCTCGCGCAGCAAGTGATGAAAAGGCTCGCCGACGTGCGCCTGGAGGTCGATGAGATGACGTCGGCAGAGCACGAGCTCAGTGAGGCCCGGGAGACACTCGATGTCCTCGGCGACGAAGCGGGGGCCGACGCCGAAATCGACGGGTTGATTGCTGCGGCGAGCGCGCAAGTCGACGCACTGGAAATGGCGGCGAACTTCGACCGCGAGTACGACGGGCACGGCGCGATCGTCACGATCCACGCCGGCGCGGGCGGCATCGACGCGGCGGACTGGACGCAGATGCTGGCGCGCCTGTATCTGCGCTGGGCTGAAGGCAAGAGTTTTACGAGCGATCTCGCGGAGGAGTCGCCGGCCGAAGAGGCGGGTCTCAAATCGGTGACGTTCTTCGTCCATGGGCGCAACGCGTACGGCATGCTCGAGAGCGAGCGCGGTGTGCACCGGCTGGTGCGCATCTCGCCCTTCGACCAGCAGCACCGGCGGCACACGTCCTTCGCCTCAGTCGACGTCGTACCCGAGATCGCTCGCGACGAAAAGACGTCGATTGACATCAAACCCGAAGACCTGCGCATCGAAACGTATAAATCCGGCGGCGCCGGCGGTCAATACGTCAATAAGACCGAATCCGCGATCCGTATCACGCACGTCCCGACGGGCATCATCGTCGCCTCCCAACAGGAGCGCTCGCAAATACAGAATCGCGAGGTCGCGATGACGATGCTGCGCTCGCAACTCGTCGCACGCGAACTCGAAGAGCGCGAAGCGAAACTTTCCGAACTGCGCGGTGAACGCCGCGCCAACGAGTGGGGCTCACAGATCCGCTCGTACGTCCTGCAACCGTACACGCTCGTCAAAGATCACCGCACGAACGTCGAAACCGGAAATGTCGGTGCCGTTCTCGACGGCGACATCGATCTTTTCATCTGGCCGTATCTCCAGCAACGTCCCCGTTTGGAGGGTGTGGCGTAGTGGCGATTACCAATCACGAGTCCGTTCACAGGCAAGACTGCGTCACGCGCGACCGCGCGCAGGCGGACGTTGCGCCCGGTGCGCCCGTGGTGGACGTGGTCGTCGTCTGCTGGAACGATAAGGACAAGATCGCGACGGCGATCGATTCCGTATTCGCCCTTTCGGAAGTGCGAGAGGATCCCGGATTTTTGCGGGTCGTCGTCAGCGACAACGGGTCGGGTGACGGCAGCCGCGAATTCCTGCACGAACGCTATGGCGCGCGCGTAATGATCTTGGAAAACGGCGCGAATCTCGGCTTCGCGGCGGCGTGCAATCGGGCATTCGCGCGCAGTACCGCACCCTACGTCTTTCTGCTCAATCCCGACGCCGAATTACGCGACCGCGCGCTCGCCGAGATGATCGCCTTCATGGAAGCGCATCCGCGAGCCGGCATCGCGGGCTCGCGCATCTACAATCTTGACGGCAGCATCGCGGAGTCATGCGGTCAGTTCGACACCTGGAGCGGCGCGTTTCTCCGCTCGAGCGCCTGGGGAGAATGGCCGTCCTTCCGGGCTCATGCCAACGGTGCGGAACTGCGGGCGTGGGGGCACGTCGACGAGCGCCGCGTCGATCTCGTGATCGGTGCGGCTCTGTGCATTCGGCGCACACTGTTGGACGAAATCGGCACCTTCGACGAGCGCTTTTTCCTGTACCACGAGGAAGTCGATCTTGCGCGGCGCGCTGCGGCCGCCGGCTGGGAAACCTGGTACGTTCCGGCCAGTGAAGCGGTGCACGAAGGGATGGGCAGTGCGCGCGGCCGCTACGATGTCGAAGCGCGCAAGCAGCGCTCGCGGCGCGTCTATTGGCTCAAGCATCACGGCCCGCTTTGGTACGCGACGCTCGTCGCAGCGTTGCTGGGACGGTACGTGCTCTACGCCGCGCTGCTCGCCGCCGCCATTATCGGCGCGCGCCGTACGTTTCGCGCGCGATGATCACGCCCGACGCGGTCGTCACGTTCGAGCGGCTCGAAGGATACCGCATCGTAACGTCGTTTGGCTTCGTCCGGGGCGAAGCGGTAATGCCGCGTAACTTCTTACGGACGGCGTTCCGCACCGTTGGAACTTTCATCGGTTTCATGCCCGCCGAATATCTGACGGCCGCCGAACGCGCGCGCGCACAATCGCTCGCAGGCTTACTGGCGGAAGCGGCGCGGACAAAAGCAAATGGTATCGTACGCTTGCATTTCGATGCGAGCGAACGGCACGACGGTTCGACGCGTGTGCTGGCCTACGGCGAGGCCGTTCTGCTCGAACCCGCGCCTGGCGCCGCGCTGGACGGGCTCTCGTGAGCGACATCAGCCGCTGCTCCAGCGGGGATAACTTCGCCGGACGCTTCGCGCGAGAACGGTGCACGGCCGGCGAAACGTCATGATGAACGAAGTCGAACGGTCTTCGCGAGAAGGACGCTTGGGCGGCGCCGCAGCGCTGGTCGAAGCATGCCGCAAGTGCGGGATCGGTTCGCTACGGCAGAATAGCGTGTACGGAGAAGGCGATCCGTGCGCCGGCTTGCTGGTGGTCGGCGAAGGTCCCGGCGAAACTGAAGATGAGCTCGGGCGTCCGTTCGTCGGCCGTGCGGGCGTGCTGCTCGATCGGATGCTGCTTGCGATCGGTTTGCCGCGCGAGTCGGTCTTCATCGCCAACACCGTCAAATGCCGTCCGACATTCGACGACGGCGTCAGGCTGCGCAATCGCGCTCCAACTCCCGACGAGATGGCCAACTGCCGACCCTATCTCGACGAGCAGCTCGAAATCATCCGGCCGCGCGCGATCCTGGCGCTCGGCGCGCCGTCGGCCAAGTCGTTTCTCGGAGCCAAGTTTTCGATCACGCGCGAGCGTGGACAGTGGTTCGAAGGTCCGCTCGGCATCCCGCTGCTCGCCACCTTCCACCCAGCCTACATCTTGCGCATGACCGGCGGCGAATTGAACGCGGTCAAACGCCTGGTTTGGGAAGACCTCAAACGCGTCCGCGCCAAACTCGACGAGCCGCCGCCCGTCGCAGCAATGCCCATTGCCGAACAGCGCTCTCTCTTCGGAAGTTGAGCGGCGCAGGGCGCAGCAGGCTTCCGTTTGCCGGGACCGCCGATGTGATCGTTTAGGATCGGCCTGCGGACACAACGGCAAACCTTTTTCGCGAACGTGATTGGGCGGATGTGGTATACTCGGACGTTGTGACGCAAGCGCCCGCAGATCTGTGGTTCGAAGAGAAAGCGCGGCTCGCCGGCCATGGGAACGGCGACGCTCTTGCCGCTGCGCTCGATCTGCGGCCGTATCGGCGCGCGCAAATCTATCGCGCAGCCGCCAAGGAACTGGTTGCCGACCTTCATTCGATCACGGTCTTGCCGCTGGCATTGCGCGAGCGGCTGAACCGAGAGCGATTCCAACTCGAATCGCTCACGCCCGTCACTTTGCAGCGTTCGAAGGACGGCCAAACGACCAAAGGCCTCTTCCGCCTGCACGACGGCAACGAAGTCGAAGCCGTCTTGATGGAGCACTGGGGCGGCCGCAGCACCGTCTGCATCTCGAGCCAAGCCGGCTGTGCGTACAAGTGCGCCTTTTGTTCGACGGGCCAAGCCGGGTTCAGCCGCAATCTCGGGGCTAGTGAGATATTCGATCAGGCGCGCTTCTTCGCGCGCGAGCTCAAGTCGCGCGACAAGAAGGTCACGAACATCGTTTTCATGGGTCAGGGCGAACCGTTCGCCAACTTCGAGCCGGTAATGAATGCGGTTGCGTTGCTCAACGATCCGCTTGGCTTCGGCCTCGGTCATCGGCACATCACGATCTCGACCGTCGGGCTCGTGCCGCAGATCGAACGATTCACCGACACAGCGTTGCAGGTCAATCTGGCCGTCTCCCTTCATGCGCCGACGGACGCACAGCGCGCCGCTATCATGCCCGTCAATCGCCGCTATCCGCTGGGAGAATTGATGCGGGCATGTGCGGCGTACGTTGAGCGGACCCGCCGAAAAGTTTTTTTCGAGTACGTGATGCTGGCGGGCGTCAACGACGACGACGAGTCGGCGCATGCCTTGGCCCGGCTGATGCGCGGGCGCCTCTATCACGTTAACTTGATGCCGTACAACGCAACCCCGGATGCCCCGCTGAGTAGTACGCCCGGAGCGCGCATACGCGCTTTCCAGGGGATTCTCGACGCGGCCGGTGTTCCGACGACGGTTCGCACGCCGATGGGTCGCGACATCGCCGCCGCCTGCGGTCAACTACGAGCCGAAACGCAGCCGAAAGCGCATCAAGGAACGGCTTACGGTACGTAAAGCTCGCCGACAATGGCGTCGTCCGAATCGTCGGCTCCGCGTCCGCCACGGCTCTTCCGGTGCGCCCAAGCAAAGGCGAGGAATGCTGCCGCGAGCGTCGCAGAGCCAATCGTCACGAAAAGAGTTGCCATAGCGAACCTCCTTGGTGAGGCCCTTCGCCCTATTTATTGCCAAGCATGCTGACTCACGCGTGTGCTTCCGTCGCGCTGGTATTCGCGGCGCGATGCGCTCAGTTCGACACGAGCTGGTTCGATATTCCGCTATTGAGCGGCCCGTCGCTGCTGCCGCTCCCAGCGGTTTCGATCGTCGTTCCGGCCCGCAATGAAGCGCGCTCGATCGAAGCGTGCGTACGTTCTCTGCTCGCGCAAGCGCACGTCGAAGCCGAGGTCATCGTCGTCGACGATCGATCCGACGATGAGACGCCGTGCATCTTGGCGCAACTGGCTGCGGAGTTTCCGCAGCTGCGCGTCACCTCGGGCGAGCCGCTGCCGGACGGTTGGGTCGGCAAACCGTGGGCGCTTCACCAAGGCGCGCGCGTGGCAACCGGTGACTGGTATCTGTTTACCGATGCTGACTCCGTGCATGCGTCGACGGGAGTCGCCTCAGCCCTGTCGTTTGCGGTTGCGGCAAAAACCGACGCGCTTTCGATCGTCACCAAACAAGAACTCGGCACGTTCTGGGAGCGTGCGACCGTCCCGTTCATCCTGGCGACGATCCTGTTTGCATCGGGGACACTCGCGCAACTCAACGACCCGCAGCAGCCAAAGCACGCGCTGGCAAACGGTCAGTACATCCTGATCGAACGCGAGGCATACGAGGCTCTCGGCGGCCACGAAGCGCTACGCGGCGAGATCGTCGACGACGTGACGTTCGCGCGGCGCATCAAAGCCGACGGACGCTTCCGGCTGTTGTTAGGTGGGGGCACGGCTCTTGCCCGGGTGCGCATGTATCATTCCTTCGCCGAAGTCTGGGAGGGCTTCACGAAAAATCTGTACGTCGGCGCGAACGGAAACGTCGTCGCTCTCGCCGGGGGCGCAACGCTGATGGGGATGCTCAGCGCGCCGCCATTCCTTGCGCTGCGTGCCGCATTGCGGCGTCGCCCGTATGAAACCGCCGAAGCGCTTGCCGCAAGCGCGATGACGATCTGCGCGATGATGCGCGGTATCGACATGGTCGGCATGCCGCGCGGGATCGCATTTCTCCAACCGCTGGGCACCGCAATCTTCGCCGCGCTCGTCGCCAACTCGGCGTGGCGCGTTCTCTCAGGCCGCGGCGTCGTCTGGCGCGGCCGCCGCTAC
>JALYUD010000157.1 GCA_030853905.1 Vulcanimicrobiota bacterium | reverse complement strand
CGCTCGATCGTTTGCAGCACACGCGCATAGAGTGCTTCTTCGTCGAACGTCGGCAACGCGAGTCGATTGGGGACCGGAGCCAGCACGGCGAGCGCACTGCTCTGCGTCGACCTGTGCGGTTCGCTTCGCGCCGCGTTGCTGACGTACACGAGCGGCTCGACCGGGACGCGGCCGGCGTCGAGTTCCGCGTACGACTTCCATGGATCATCCGGCAAGTGCACGCTGTGATGCGGCAGATTGACATCGCCCGTTACACCGAGATAGTACACGATCGCGGAGTGTCCGTAGCGTGGCCGCGCGCGTTTCGACGCCCATCCGTGACGCGGCCGCGTACGCTTCGACGGCCTTCCGAAGAGGCCCAGCGCCGGCTCGCGGTCGGCGGTCACGATCACGGCGTCGGCGCGATGGACGCGCTCGTTCGCGACGACGTTGGCTTCCTTTGCCGAGCGCACGTCGACGCGCGTCACCGGCGTATCGTACAGGAAGCGTACACCGAGACGTTCGCAGGCCCGTACGAGCGTGGCAACGATGGCAGCCGTTCCCCCCGGCGCGTACCAGACGCCGCCGACGATCTCTTCGGCGGCCAAAAGCGCATAGATCGCGGGCGAACGCAAGGGCGACATGCCGAGGTAGAGTGTCTGGAAGGTCAGCGCCTCGATGACGCGCGGGTGACGGAAGTGACATTCGGTGAAGCGGCGTAAATTGCCCAGCGCCCACGGACGCAGCTTGCCGGGGCGCAGCAGCAGACGCGCCGCGGCAACGGGACCGAGATCGACTTCGAGGATGCGACGGCGCGATTCGACATGGGCTTCGTGAACGCGCGCGAGGTAGTCGAGCGCACGGGGCGCGCCCGTCACGCCCTGATAGCGAGCCAATTCGCCAAGCCACAACGCGACGTCGGAATGCATGTCGAAGCGCGAGCCGTCGGGCCACAGCACGCGATAACCCGGTTCGAGGCGGCGCAGCCGCAGTTCCTCGAACGCTGCATCACCGAGCGCGCCGCGCAGCGCGTCGATCATGACGATCACCGTGGGGCCCATGTCGAAGCGAAAGCGGCCGTCGGGCGAAATGAGTTCCTGCGCCCGGCCACCGGCGCGATCGGCCGCTTCGAACACCGTCACGGCAACGCCGGCGCGCGCAAGTTCGAGCGCGGCGGCGAGCCCGGCAAAACCTGCGCCGACCACGATAGCGGACTTCACGCCGGCGCTGCCCAAAGCGCCACAGACATGCTCTGGCTGAAGACGTTGCACGTCGTCTGTGCCGTTCTTTGGCTTGGAAATTTCGCCGTGACCGGGCTGTGGAGCGTCCGCGCTTTTGCGGCGCGCAATGATGTGTTAGCGGCTTTTGCGACACGCGAGATACTGTTCACCGACGCCGTCTTTACGGCGGCATTCGGTACGGCGGTCACGCTCAGCGGGATTGCGCTCGCGCTGCACGACGGCGTTGCGCTCTGGTCGACGTTCTGGACCCGCACGGCGCTCGAAACGGTCATCGCAGCGGGCGCCGTGTGGCTGTTCGTGCTCTTGCCGCTCGAGATTCGCATGCGCGCGCTAGCAGCCGGGCGTGGCGGCGCGACGCTGCGGCGCGCTTTCGTCGCTTGGAACGTCATCGGTTGGACGGTTACCGTCGCACTTTTCTGGGTCATCTATCTGATGGTCGCAAGGCCGGTATAAGCGTCGAGCAGCGAGCACGCGGCCAGACGAAGCTTCTGCGGCAGCGGGACGTACGCGCGTCCGCGCGTTAGATCGTAGCGGCGCGCTTCAAGGCGATCGAGTAACCCTTCGTAGACCGCGCCGGTCAGCAGCAAGGCGACCCGAGAGCCGTCGTTCGGAACCCGAGCGGCCAGCACGCGGGCTTCACGATAATACGTCCGCGCCCGCAGTGCCACGGCCTGCATGACCTCGCCGACGCTCGTTTGCGGGAATTCGCCCATGGGCAAGTAGATGCGCCCCATCGCGCGGTCTTCTTCAACATCGCGTAGAACATTGGTCAACTGCATCGCGATTCCCAAACGTTCGCCGCGTCGCAGCGAGTCGGCGTCGGCGATGCCAAGAATCGGCAAGGAACAGCGGCCGACCGTGCCCGCCACGGCGCTCGAGTACTCTTCCAAGCGCTCGAGCGAATCGATTGCTACCGGCGCAAGATCGCTTTCACAGCCTTCGACCAGACGCAGCGCGTCGTCGAGAGCGATGGGAAACCGTTCGAAGGCGCGGCGCAGCGCCGGGTACCACGGGAAACTGGCCTCGAACCGGGCTGACCGTAGTGCAGCGAGATCGCGCTTCACGCGCGCGAACAGTGCGTATCGCTCGTGCATGGATGGGCCCGGCGCGTCGGCGAGATCGTCCGTGAAACGGCAGAAACCATAGAGCGCTTCAACCGCTTCACGCTTGGCTTTGGGCAGCACGCGCGTCGAAAAATAAAAACTCTTGGCACAATCGCGCATAACCGCCGCGCACCAGCGTTGGCTCTCGCGAACGTCAAGCAACTTAGTGCACCGTGACGGCTTCGCGGTCGCGGGTTCCGCCGCGCTGCAGGCGGGTCGGCGGAATCTCTTCGAGGATCCGGTCGACCGTCTGCATTGCGCCCATCGTTACGAGGGGCAGTCCGGTCGCCGGACGGGTGCTGGCGCCGACGAAGAAAACGTTACGATAGCGGCGATGGCGATTGTCGGGACGCAGCGGCCCGACTTGCATGATGTCGTGCGACAGCCCGAAGGCGGCACCGTCGTTCAGGTTCATCTCGTTCGCGAAGTCCAGCGGCGTGCGGGTTTTGTAGAATTTGATGCGCGACCGTAAGCCGGGTAGACGGCGGCGCTCGATGCGTTCGAGGATCGACGCCGCGATTGACTCGGACTCGGTTCGCCAATCGATCGTCCCCTTGAGGTTCGGAACCGGGACCAGGACGTACAACGCCTCTGCGCCGGGTGGTGCGAAGGACGGATCGGTTGCTGCCGGCGCGGCCAGGTAGATCGCCGGATCGCGCGGCATGCAGCGGCGCGCGAAGACGTCGTCGCAGGTTGCGCGCAAGTCGGCCGGCATCAAGAACTCGTGATGGAGAACATCATCGTAGCGCCGGTCGAGCGCGGCATAGAGGAGCAAGGCCGACGGGGTGTGCCGCATGCGGCGCGAGCGGTGAATCGGCTCGGCGAGCAGCGAGCCGTACGCGTACGGTAAGTCTGCGTCGAGCAGGAGGACATCGCAGGCAACGCGTTCATCACCGATCTGTACCCAATGCACCGCCTCGCCGCCGATGTCGAGCGACGTGACCTCGCAGCCGCAGCGAATCGTTGCGCCGTTCGAGACGGCAGCTCGTTCGAGCGCACGCGGCAGCGCACCGATGCCGCCATGGGGAAAAAAGATGCCCTCGCCGAGTTCCGTGAACAGCAGCAAGCGATACAGTTCTGGGCTATCGAAGGGCGACATGCCCAAATACATCGATTGAAAGCAAAACGCCGCTGCGATAGCGGGTGACCCGAAGGCGCGGCGCGCTGCGGGGAAGAGTTTGCGGAAGGCCCCGGCGTGCACGAGCGCGGCGACCTTACGCGGTGTGAAGAATTCGGCGGGACGGCGAATCCGCGTTCCCACGAATTCGCGCAGCGAAATGTCGTATGCTCGCGCCGCACCGGCGAGGTAGCGCAGGAAGCCGGCGCTTGCGCCGGGCTGCAGCGCTTCGAGCGATGCGATCGTCTCGGAAAGGACGGGCGAGACCGTCAGCGACGCTCCATCGTGGAACGTCAGACGATAGTTCGGGCGCAAACGAATCGTCGGCACCTCGCGGTCAAAATCCGCACCCCAACTGGCGAAGGCGGCACGGTACGTGTCGAGCATGAACAGCAGCGTCGGCCCGAGGTCGAACGTGAAGCCCTCCCACGTTGCCTGTGCGGCACGGCCGCCGATGCGGTCTTGCTTCTCGAAAACCGTCGTTTCGTAGCCCAAGTGCGCCAGGTGCGCAGCCGCCGTCAGGCCTGCGACGCCGGCCCCGACGACGACCGCGCGCTTACCCGTGCGCACCCATCCCGCGCGTGACGGCAGCGTTGCCGTCGGGATGGTCGAAGGCGCGTCCGATCGCGGTCCGGCGATAGGCGAAAATCCTTCGAACATCTGATTCGACAAGACGTAAAGCGATATTTCCGGCGGGCCACAGCGGCAGCCCATAATCGACGTGGTCCGTCGCGACGGTGCCGCCGTCGACCGCGCGGAAGCGATGCGTGTGACGCCACAACGAGTACGGGCCGTGCAGTTGAACGTCGACGAATTCATGCGGTGGATTCCAACGTGCGATCATCGTGCGCCAGCGCAGCGGAAAGCGGTGCAAGCGCAGATGATAAGCGATCTGCGCGCCGCGCTCCAAGTGCTGCGGTATCGAATCGATCGCGAAGCGCAGCGCCGGCGGCGTGATCGTTTCCAGATTGCGCGCCTCGGCGAAGAATGCGAACACGTCCTGCAGCGGCGCCGCGATGTACTGTTCCGCATCGAACGTTCGCACGACCGGCGAGCGCTGCGCCGCCGGGGCGAGGATCGCGAGCAGCGCGGCTTCAAGGGTCGGATGTTGCCACGAGAAGCCGCGATCTTCCGCGACCGCTGGAATGACGAGTTGGCTTGCCAGCAGCGTGTGCGCGAATTCACCGAGGAGCGCGCGTAAGGCGAAGGCGGGCGCTGGAGCGAGCGCCGGGCGGCGCAGCGCGCTACCGATGGCGTTCGCGACTCGCGCACTCGTCGCATAATCAGGCGTTACCGCGTTGACGGCGCCGCTTAGGTCTTCACGTTCGAGCGCGAATATGTAGAGCGCGACGAGGTCGTCGAGCGCGATCCAGGGGAAGAACTGCCGACCGGACCCAAGGGGACCGCCCCCGCCGAAGCGGAACGGCGGGATCATCGCTTCGAGCGCGCCACCGTTGGCGAGCACGATTCCCGTGCGCATGCGGATGGTACGGATGCCGAGCGGTTCGGCAGCGCTCGCTTCGCGCTCCCAGTCCTTGCACACATCGGCGAGGAAGCCGCTACCGGGTGGCGCCGACTCGAAAAGTGCTTGGTCGCCGCGTGAGCCGTAATATCCGACTGCCGACGCGCTCACGAGCACCGCAGGTTTCTCGTGACAGAGTGCGAGTGACCTTACCAGCAGACGCGTTCCGGCGACACGGGATTTGTAGATCGCGCGCTTCTTCGCCGCCGTCCAGCGTCCGCTGACCGATTCGCCGGCCAAATGGACGACCGCGTCGGCGCCGGCGAAGGCGTCGGGATTGGGGCCGGCATCGTCGCCATCGAAACGACGCGGCTCGATCGCGTCGTCGCCCTGCAGCGCGTCAGGATCGCGCCCCAGTGCGATCACGCCATACCCGCGTTGCACGAGCGCGGCCGTCAGCGCTCGGCCAACGAACCCGCTCGCTCCCGTGATCGCAACCCGTTTCATACGTTGATATTCCTCAATATCGCTAGCGACGCCAGACGGCGCTTGCCCGGACCGTTCCGTCCAGGCGATGCCCAGGGCAGATGATGGACGGGACATACATTCCATTCCCCGATCTCGCCGTCGCGCCGCGGCGCCGGAAATGGGGGCGCCCGCGCCGGCCGGCACCAACGAGCCCTATGGCGCTTTTTGTCCTCACCATGCGGCCGCGCGTTCGTGCGGGCATTCGGGATGGCTCCAAGCGTGTACCGCGCGGCGGAAGGCAGCCCAGCGCGCGTGCCGCTCGGCAGTCTCCCGTCGTCGGAAAGCATTCCAGAACCGCGCATCGCCGAATACCCAGGGCGTGACGTTGCTTCGGTCGACCATCCCGGCAACAACGCGCTCGCGCCGCCCACGGTCGCGGGAGTAACGCTCTGGTGGATGCGCGCGAATGACCTCTCGCACGTGATCGACGGCGTACTAGCGACGCCGCAGTTCGGTGTTCACATTGACCAACGCCGCATTGGTGCGCCGGGCTTCTCGCTCGGTGGCTATACGGTTCTGGTGATCGCCGGCGCGCGTGGCGACGCGGCGCGACTCGGACCATACTGCGCACACCACCCGACACGCCGCTCTGCACGGGCGAGGCGACGCCGACGGTGCCGAACCTCAACGCTCGAGCGACGGCGCTTGCAGCAAGCGATCCGGCGTACCGGGTAGCAGTGGCAGCAAACAGAAAGCCACACCGCGACTCGCGCGTTAAAGCAATCTTTTCGATCGCTCCCGCGCTCGGGCCGGCGCTGATCCCGGAGAGCCTGGCTACGATCGACGTCCCGGTCGCGTTCGTCGCCGGCTTCGGCGATCCGATCTTGCCCGTGACGGATAACGTGATCCCGGACGCGCTGGCGATCCCGAACGCGGAACTCACGCTCTTACCGCGGCCCGTGGGCCACTACACGTTCCTCATGAATTGCACGCCCGTGGGAGCGCGGCGTTTTAAGCCGATCTGCGGCGACTCGGGACCTTTCCGAACGGCGGTTCACCGAACGACCCTCGCAATTGCGGAAGCGTTCTTCGATCGCACGCTGGCATCGCGCGGCGAGGAGCGATCTCTCCGCAAGTAACCGCCGCACGTAGCTGCTGCTCCGCTGTCACCTCAGACACCATCGAGGACGTCGGTTACGCCGAATGGACATCCCGGTGGAAAGCGTTTCAATGAAAGACCGGTTTCGAGTACGGCGAGCCGGCGTGCGCGTGGATAGTTGCGCTGGATCGATTCTGGAACGAGACGCCGCAGGGAAGGGCTTGCCGCAATAAGCTGCGTGAGTTCGTCGCGTTGATTGAGCAATGTGATTTTCCACGAGCGGGAATTTCGCTCGGGTTGATGGGCGAGCTTGAGCAAGTGCACGAGCACCACCTTGATGCGGCTATCGAGCTCTCGTCGCTGGCTGCTTGCCAGAGCCTCGACCTCCTCCACGAGGTTGGGGACGTCAAGATCGGCCCACCGTTGCTGACGCAGCGCGCGACCCTGCTCTTCGAGCCAAAGCACGAAATCGGCGTCATAGAGCTCCGCAGCCAGTTTGGGTTCACGCATCGTCCCCAGAGTCTATCACGTCTTGGAGCCAAGGTCGCAAGGTCGCCGGTCTCGCAATTCTGTCGAGTCCGGCCGCGTCCGCGAGAGGGGCCGACCGTTGAACGTACCCTTGGCATACAAGGCGCCCGTCAAGGGGTCCTGCGATCCGCACGTGCGAACTTTCGGCGCTCTGTGCTGATCGGTCGACCCGCGTGAAGAAACGGAATGCCGGTGAGG
>JALYUD010000135.1 GCA_030853905.1 Vulcanimicrobiota bacterium | reverse complement strand
GATCAGCGCTCGATCGGCCGGCGTCGTCAGACCGTCCTTGAGCACGCGCACGGCGAGGATGCGCCGACCGCGCGTGCGGTCGATCCGTAACCGAACGTCGCCGTCGACCGGAACCTCCTCGCCTTCATGGGGCAAGCGTCCGAACAATCCAACCGTCAAGCCGCCGATCGTTTCGAAATCTTCGTGCGGCAAGTGCAGCCCCAAACGGGCGTTGACGTCTTCGATGTTCGTTCCGGCATCGACCGCCGCTTCGCCCGGCGAAAGCACGCGGATCGCTTCTTCTTCGCCTTCGTCGTGCTCGTCGCGAATTTCGCCGACGATCTCTTCGAGCAGATCCTCCATCGTCACGAGGCCGGCCGTCCCCCCGTATTCGTCGACGACGATCGCGAGCGAAAACTTACCGCGCTGCATCTCGCGCAGCAATTCGCTGACGCGCTTCGATTCGGGCACGAGCGTAATCGGCCGCATCAATACGCGGATCGGTTGCTGTGCGAGCGTACCGTTCGAGAGCGCGATCAGCAGCTCACGATCGTGAACGACGCCGATCACGTTGTCGGTCGTCTCCTCGAACACGGGCAACTTCGAATACCCTTCGGCGATTACGAGATCGAGCGCGCGGCGCGCGGACGAACCGACCTCGACCGCTACCATGTCGGGCCGCGGCGTCATCACTTCGCGCACGATCGTATCGCCGAACTGGATGATCGAATGGATCATCTCGCGTTCTTGCTCTTCGAGGACGTTCTGCTCCGCACCGACGTTGACGATGTTGCGGATGTCGTCCTCGGTCACGAAGGGACCGTTCGGTTTCGGGGAGACGCCGAACAGTTTGACGACGAAGTTGGTGAACACCAAGAACGCGGCGACGATCGGCGTCATCAGCCAGGCAAAGCGCGCCACGGCGGGAGCCAAGCGCAACGCCCAACGTTCGTTGTTGGCGACGGCGACCGTTTTCGGGATGATTTCGCCGAAGGCCAGCAGCAGCACGGTCATCACGATCGTCGAGAAGAGTGCGGGCTGCGGGACGCCGGCGTGCACGAAGAGCAGGGTCGCGACCGAGTCGGCTGCCAGCAGCACGATCGTGTTCCCGACCAGAATCGACGTCAAGAAGCGGTTGCGGTCGTCGAGCAGGCGCAGCACGGAACGCGAGCCTTTGATGCCGCGCTCGACCATGCCGCGGGCATGCAGGCGGGAGAGCGAGATCAGGGCGGCTTCGGAGCCGGAAAAGAACGCCGCGGCCGCGATGAGCACGGCGAGCGCGATGATTTCGGGAAGGTGCCGGCCGAAGCCGTCGACCGCCGTCACGAGGCGTGCGCCTGCCGGAGATTCGCCGCTCCGCGGATTCGACTACATCGAATCTGGTGCGGTCCGAAAATCCGGCTCCGAGGCGGAGGGTCGGTACTCAAATTGCCGCCATTATACCACAGCGGTGCGGGGCGATTCCCGCAGTCTTCGCACCCGTCAAGCGGAGGCCGAACGCAACAGGGTTCGACGAAGTCGAACCCTTACACCCGGACGAGCAAGAGGGGCGCACGGGCGGATCGGCCGGAGGCCGAACGCAACAGGTTCGACGAAGTCGAACCCTTACACCCGGACGAGCAAGTAAAGGCCGACGGTGATTCCGGCTCCGACGACGCCGCCGGCGACGACCTCGGCGAAACTGTGAATGCCCGCCTCGACCCGGCTCTGGCTGACGAGGAAGGCAAGGAAGTACGCCAGCAGCGCGATGACGAGCGTCTGACTGAGCAACGCGATCAGCGTCGCCCCCGCGAAGGCGAGCGCAGCGTGGCCGGAGACCGCCCCGCCCTGCAACGGCGTGCCGCGACGAGCGGCGAACGCTTTGAGAAAAATCGTCGCGATCCCGACGATTGCGAGCGCGACGAAGGCATAGTTGCGCGGCACGCCGGCGAGCGCCGCCGAAACCTTGGCGCCCCCAGCGGTGACGCCCTCATAGAAGGCGAGATAGCCGACGATCAGCGCCCCCATCGAGGCGACCAGCACCGCCCCTGCCGAGGCGTCCTTGGCGATCTTCGCGAGGGGATGATGATTGGCGGTCATCAAATCCACGATCGCTTCGACGGCGGTATTGAGCAGTTCGAGCGCGATGACGAGCACGATGACGATCACGACGACCGCGACGTAGGCGCGTTCCAGTCGCAGTTCGAGCGCGGCGAACAGGGCGAGCGAGCCGGCGATTAGATGCACACGCATGTTGCGCTGGGTGCGCGTCGCGTACAGAATGCCTTGGAAGGCGAAATCGAAGGCGGCCCACACCGGGTTGTCGCGGATCCGTTTGACGCTCGGCGGCAGGCGCACGGGGTGCATCACGCCGTTCCTTCTTCGCGGGGAGTTGCGGATGACATTCGTCACGCCGCTTCCCTGACGGACGACCGTACCGGCTGCGGCGCCGCTCTGCCAAACTCGCGGCATGGTACACGAGAGTTTGCCGAGCCGACCGCCTTCGAGTCGGCGCGGACGAACCTACGTCCACGGACGAGCGGCGCTCTCGACAACGCCGGCAGCCGGCAAGGAGTGACGCTCATGCAGAATGGACCGGTCGCGGCGCTCGCCGCGGCGACGAAGCGCTACGGTGAAACGGTCGCCGTCGACGCGCTCGACCTCACCCTCTACCCGGGTGAAACGCTCGCGCTTCTCGGGCCGAACGGCGCCGGAAAAACGACGGCGATTCGCATGCTGCTCGGGCTCGCACGGCCGACCAGCGGCAGCGCAACGATCTTCGGACGCAATCCGCGCGAGCGCACGGCACGCGAGCGGGTCGGCGCGATGTTGCAGGTTTCGAGCGTGCCGGCACTGTTGACGGTCGCCGAACACCTCGAACTGTTCGCCAGTTACTATCCGCACCCGTTGCCGCTGCGCGACGTGATCGAACTGGCGTGTCTCGGGCGTATCGTGAAGCGCCGCTTCGACGCCCTCAGCGGCGGCGAGCGGCAACGCTTATTTTTCGCGCTCGCGATCTGCGGCGATGCCGACGTGCTGTTCCTCGACGAGCCGAGCGCCGGCCTCGATGTCGAAACGCGTGAAATGTTGTGGGACGGTGTGCGCGACCTCGTCGCACGCGGCAAGAGCGTGCTGTTGACGACGCACTATCTACACGAAGCCGATGCGCTCGCCGACCGTATCGTGCTCTTGTCGGCCGGCGCGGTGCTCGCCGAAGGAACGCCGGCCCAACTCAAAGCGCGCGCCACGAGCGCAAACGGTGAAGCGCCGACGCTCGAACGCGCCTATCTCGCCCTGACGAAAGCGGTGGCTTAGATGAACACGACTTACACCACGTCCTACGACGACCCGGCGACGGCAGGCGGACCGTTGATGCGCCCGGCGCCGGCGGCACATCGCACGTCGGCTTTACGATCGTTCGGGCTCGAAGTGCGCTGCGAACTCGCGCGGCTGGCACGGCAGCCGAGCTACGTCATTCCGATCTTCGCCTTTCCGCTCGCGTTCTATTATCTCTTCGGAATCACGATGGGGGGACACTATCGCGGCGTCACGGCCGCGACGTACCTGCTGGCCAGCTACGGCGCGTTCGGCGTGATCGGCGCGGCGCTGTTCGGTTTCGGCGTTAGCCTGGCGCTCGAACGCAGCAGCGGCTGGCTGATCCTGCGACGCGCCAGTCCGATGCGGCTGTGGTCGTATCTCGGGGCAAAGATGCTCACGGCGCTGTGCTTCGCGCTGGCCGTCGCCGCAGCGATTGAAGCGCTGGGCGCGTTCGCGGGCGGTGTGCGCCTTACGCCCCAGGCGTGGCTCTCGCTACTCGGCGTGCTGGTTGCGGGCGCAGTTCCCTTCTGCGCACTCGGCTTCGCCATCGGCACGGTCGCGCCGGCCAATGGCGCGCCGGCGATCGTCAACCTGATCTACTTGCCGCTGTCCTTCATGGGTGGTCTGTGGATCCCGGTCGGGCTGTTGCCCGCGACGTTCGCGCGGATCGCGCCGTGGACGCCGACGTACCACTTCGGCAAAGTGGCGTACGCCGCGATCGGCATCGGCACCGCCGCACCCGTCGATATCATCGCGCTCGCTCTCTGGACGGCCGCCTTTCTCGCCCTCGCAGCGTTCGGCTGGCGGCGCGACGAAAGCCGGGGTCATGCGTAGCGCGATCTGGCCGAAACGGCGGTGCTCTATCCGGGCGGTCGATTCCGGTGCAAGCTTCGTCGTTCTGCGGCCACGCCGCCAACTCGCCGCTTTCGCAACGCTCCACGATCCGCAACATTCGTGTCCGGTCTAACACCGCGCGTTCGTTCGGGCCCCGTCGCGAGCCGGACGCGCAGCAGGCTGCGGCTGCTGCCGCCGGGGGAGGGCTACATGCCCTACCTGTGGCTCGTCTACATGGCTTGGACGTTCGTCTATCCGGCGGCGCTCGGTTCGCTGCCGATGTTCATCGAGACGACGGTCGCCGCCGCGGCTTTCCTTGTGCTCTATTTTCGCGGCTACTGGGTCGACGGTCGCGCGCTGTGGCCGATCCTAGTCGGCATCGCGGCGATCGGCGCGATCCTCGGACCAATCAATCCGATCGGCGTGACGTACTTTGTGTTCGCGGCTTCGTTCGCGCCGTACGTTGGTTCGACGGGCCTTGCGTGGCGGATCATCGTCGCTCTGATCGCGGCGCTCCTACTGGAAACGCTGCTGCTGCATCTAGGCCCGTACTTTTGGATTCCCGGTGTGGTGTTTACGGCGCTCGTCGGCGCGGCGACGGTTCGTTCTCGCGAGATGTACCGGATGAACGCCGAGTTACGGGCGGCGCGCGACGACGTCGAACGGCTGGCGAAGGTCGCCG
>JALYUD010000121.1 GCA_030853905.1 Vulcanimicrobiota bacterium | reverse complement strand
GGCCGGCGACGTTCCGCCCGTCAAGCGAGGACCCGCGCCGCGCATCGTCGGCAGTCCGGCGCCGCGCTTGGCGCCCGGTGGGCCAGCGCGCCCGCGTCCCGCCGACGCCGGCATGGATGTTCCCGTTCCGCAACTTCGTCCGGTACCGACTGGGCGCTCGTCGATTACGCCGCCGTTACGCCCGCAGGCCCCTGACAGCGGCAGCGGCGTAGCGGCTTCGGCGCTTCCCGGTCCGCAGAGCGGCCTGCCCGGTCGCCCGGGGGTTGCCCCGCGACCCGGGCAAGTGGGAGCGTCGGGTCAAGGATACAGAACGCCACAGGCCGGCCAGGCATTGCCGCGTCCCGGTACGCCGGGTCCGCCCGGCGCGCCGGTGCGTCGTCCAGCAGGGAACGGACCGTTTCGGCCCCTCACCCCGCCTGCTGCCGGAGGCCCTCGGCCTTTCACGCCGCGCGCGCCGGGTGCGCCGCTCGCACCGGGTGGTCCGACTCCTAGCTCCGGAGGCCCGCGCGGACCGCAGCCACGCGGCCGCGGCGGTGCCGACCGTTCCGGCGCGAAGAAGGATCGCGAAACGGAGATGCTCGTCGAAAAGGAGCGTCGCCGCAAGAAGAGCCAGGGCGCCGATCTCCGGCCGGCCTCGTCGAACCTCGAGACGATCGAGATTCCCGACGTGCTGACCGTTCAGGAGCTCGCCACGTCGATGATCGTTCCGGCTAAAGACGTCATCAAAGAGCTGATCAAGATCGGCACGATGGCGACGATCAACCAAAACATTCCCGCGCAGACGGCGCAGAACGTCGCACGCAAGTTCGGCTTTAACGCCGTCATCAAAGAGGCAGGCGAAGAAGTCGTCGTCGAGCAGGAAGAGGATCGTCCCGAACTGCTCACGCCGCGGCCGCCCGTCGTGACCGTTCTCGGCCATGTCGACCATGGTAAGACGTCGCTGCTCGACAAGATCCGTTCGGCCAACGTCGCGAGCGGCGAAGCGGGCGGCATCACGCAGCGCATCGGTGCGTATACGGTCGAGAAGAACGATCAGAAAGTGACCTTCATCGACACGCCCGGCCACGAAGCGTTCACCGCGATGCGGGCGCGCGGTGCCAAGGTGACCGACGTCGCAATCCTCGTGGTCGCGGCCGACGACGGCGTCATGCCGCAGACGATCGAGGCGATCTCGCACATCAGAGCGGCCAACGTTCCGATCGTCGTCGCCATGAACAAGATGGACAAGGAAGACGCTCAGCCTGACCGCGTCAAATCACAGCTCGCCGAACAGGGGTTGCAGCCGGTCGACTGGGGCGGCAAGACGGAAGTGGTGCCCGTTTCCGCGCGTAGCGGCGACGGCATCGATCAGCTGCTCGAAACCGTGCTGCTCGAAGCCGAGCTGCGCGACCTCAAAGCGAACAAGACGCGCCGGGCCACGGGCGTCGTGATCGAGTCGGCTCTCGACCGCGGGCGCGGCGCTGTCGCGACCGTGCTCGTGCAGAACGGAACGTTGCGGACGGGAGACGTCGTCGTCGTGGGGTCGGCATTCGGCCGCATTCGCGCGCTCGTCGACGATAAAGGCAAACAAGTGAAGAAGGCCGGTCCCTCGATTCCGGTCGAGATCATGGGGCTTTCCGACGTGCCCAGCGCCGGCGACACGTTGATGGTCGTCTCCGACGAGCGCGTTGCGCGCGAAGCGGCAGCGAAGCGCTCGACACGCCGTAAGGACGTCGCGATTGCCGCTACCAACGGGCCGCGCATTTCGCTGGAGAGTTTCATGTCGACGCCGGCCGACGGTGGACGCAAGTCGCTCAACCTGATCCTCAAAGCCGACGGTCAGGGTGCGGTCGAAGCATTGCGCGGGCGTGTCGAGGGTCTCTCCAACGAGGAAGTCGACATCCGGGTCATCTACGCCGGCGTCGGCGGCATCACGCCCAATGACGTCAACCTCGCCAGCGCCTCCAACGCCGTGCTGATCGGCTTCAACATCCGGCCCGACGAAACAGTCAAACGGCTGGCCGAGAACGAGCAGGTCGATCTACGCTTCTATCAGGTCATCTACGAAGTGGAGAACGATCTCAAGAAGGCGTTGCTCGGGATGCTCGCACCGAAGTTTCGCGAGGTCATTCTGGGTCGCGCCGAGGTTCGCGAGGTCTTCAAGGTTTCGAAGGTCGGGACGATCGCGGGTTGTTACGTGCAGAACGGCAAGCTCACGCGCAATGCCAAGGTACGTATCTTGCGCGATTCGGCGATGATCTTCCAATCCGAGCTCGAATCGCTGCGGCGCTTCAAGGACGACGTTCGCGAAGTCGCCGAAAACTTCGAGTGCGGGGTGCAGATCGCGCGCTTCTCGGATC
>JALYUD010000105.1 GCA_030853905.1 Vulcanimicrobiota bacterium | reverse complement strand
GAACCAGACGTTCAGCAACGCTGCATCGCCTGCCAACGGCGCGGTGACGATCACCCCGCTCTGACGCGTACCGACTGCGTCGAACGAAAAGAGACGTTTCCAGAAACGCCTTCGGCCTCGCGCGTTGCCGCCGTATCGCTCAGCGCGTGCTCGGTCCCAAACCGGTCGTTGTAGAAAAACGCCGCCCGACCCTTGACGATCAGCGCATGAGTTCAGCCGCCGAGCCGGCTGCCTCGCCGCTTTATTGCGGTGTTCTTCGTTCGCACCGGCAACATTGTGCTCGGGTCGCGACAAAGCGGCGCACGACGACGTTGGTTTGCCTTCTTACCAAATCTGACAGCGCTTGTCGGGCGCTTTCCACATTGCTGAACCGGGTGTTATGTGGAAGGCGCGGACGAAGTTTGCTTCGTCGGAGAGGGTGCCGTTGACGCGGTAGGGTGAGGGTGGGTGCGGGTCGCCGAGGATTTGGGCCCGTTCGGCTTGGGGGCGTTGTTTTTCGCGCCAGACTTGGGCCCAACTCAAGAAATAGCGCTGTTGCGGCGTGAAGCCGCCGATCGGCTGCGGGCGCGGCTTACCGGAAAGCGACGTTTCGAGTGCGCGGTACGCTAACGTCGTGCCGCCGATGTCGGCGGTCGCTTCGCCCGCGTCGAGTTTGCCGTTGAGGTTGAGGCCGACGCTGCTCTTGTAGGCATCGAGCTGGTTGATCACGCAGGCGACGCGCGCATGGAAGCGGGCTGTATCGGCGGGCGTGACGATGCGATGCAAGTTGCCGTTCCCGTCGTAGTCGCTGCCCTCGTCGTCGAAACCGTGCGTCATTTCATGTCCGATGACCGCGCCGATGCCGCCGAAGTTGACGGCGTCGTCGGCATGCTCGTCGAAAAACGGCGTCTCGAGGATGCCGGCCGGAATGACGACCTCGTTCATCGACGGATCGTAATACGCGTTGACGGTCTGCGGGGTCAGGCCCCATTCGTAACGGTTGAGCGGTTTACCGATCTTCGCGACGTCGCGTTTGAACTCGAAGTGCTGGGCCGCCAGCACGTCGGCGAGAAAGTTTGCGCGCGATACGGGCAGGGCGCTATAGTTGCGCCAGTGATCGGGGTAGCCGACCTTTACCGTACTGAGCTTCGCCAGCTTTGCCAGCGCCGCCGCGCGCGTCTGCGGGCCCATCCAGGGGACGTGCTCGATGTCGTTATGCAGCGAGGCTTTGATCAGCGCGATTTCGGCTCGCGCGCGGGCCCGGGCCGCGGGCGAAAAATACTGTGCAACGTACACCTTGCCGACCGCAAAGCCGAGACCGGCGTCCGTCATTTGGACGCATGTCCGCGTGCGCGCCGGCTGCCGGGCGATGCCGTACAGTTCGTGAGCGAAGGCGAAGTTCGCATCGCGATAGGGCTTGGGCAACGCTGCCGCGCCGCCCGCGGCGGCGTGCCAGCGTAAATAGCTCTTCCACTGCGCGAGCGGAGCAGCGGCCGCGAGTCCGTCGAGCGCGGTGAAAAATGCGGGTTGTCCGACGTCGATGCGAGCGGTGCCTTGGGAGTCCAGGCCCGCTTGCGTGAAGTACGTGCGCCACTCGAAGTGCGGGGCAAGACGCTCGACTCCGGCGAGCGTCATCGGATGATAGTTGGCGAACGGGTCGCGCAGCGCGTCGGGCGTCTTCGAAGCGCGCGCGAGGGTCGTTTCGAGCGACATGACCGCGTTGCTCTCAGTACGTGCTTGCACGGTATCGTCGCCGAGCAGGGAAAAGACGCGGTTCAAATACGTCAGAAACGCTGCCCGGATCGCCTTCGACCGGGCGTCGTTTGCGAGGTAATAGTCACGAGTCGGCAGCGACAGACCGCCCTGCGCGATCCCGGCGATCACGCGCGTCGCTTCCTTCGGATCTTGTTCGGAACCGAACGCGAGCGCCGGGACGTTTTCGGGAGCCGCGCCATCGAGCGCGTCGCCGCTTTCGATCAAGCCGGCCAGCTGCGCTCGGGAGGTAAGCGCGTCGATGCGCGCCAGTTGCGGCCGCAGGCCGCTGATGCCGGCTCGCGCGATGCGGGCGACATCGATGCACGAGGCGTAGAAGTCGCCGATCTTGCGCCGCTCCGAGCCCGGCTGCGCAGCCGTTTGCGTGTGTGATTCGAGGATGGCGCGGACGCGCCGTTCGTTGCGCTGCTCGAGCTCATCAAAGGTGCCCCAGCTCGTCCGATCCAGCGGAATCGTATTCTTGGCAAGCCAGCCGCCGACCGCGAAGCGGTAGAAGTCGGCTGATGACGCGACGCTGCGATCGAAGTTCGAAGGCGGTAACGCAGTCGGTGCGGCCGCGCCCGTGGGAAGCGCAAACGTAGCGAAAAACGCGATGCTCAAAGCAGCGCGCGTAAAAAGCGACGGCGGTCTCATACGCGGCGAGTCGACATCAACGGCCGCGAACCCTGCGCGACGCCCGCTGCGGGTCGCATCTTTGCGCGGCAGGCGAAGGGGCGAGCCGCCGACATTCGAACCAAGGACCAAGGTGAGTTCCTTCGTCCACTTGCACGTCCACAGCGAATATTCACTTTTGGACGGAGCGTGCCGCGTCGTGGACCTGTGCCGGCGCAGCGCGGATGACGGCGCACCGGGAATTGCGCTCACCGATCACGGCGTCATGTTCGGCGCGATGCAGTTCTACTATGCCGCGCGCGACCACAAGTTGACGCCGATCGTCGGCTGCGAAGCCTACATCGCGCCGCGCGGACGCTTCGACCGGTCGGTCCGCGACGAGGCGCACGTAACCTTGCTCGCGGCCGACCTCGTCGGCTATCGCAACCTCGTCGCCCTGATTTCGAAAGGCTTTCTCGAAGGCTACTATTACAAACCGCGCATCGACATGGATTTGCTCGCGAAGCATCACGACGGGCTGATCGTCCTTTCGGGCTGCATGTCGTCGCTCGTCTCGCAGCCATTCTTGCGGAACGATCCGGCTGAGGCCAAACGCGCTGCGCAGTCCTTCGTCGACATCTTCGGCGACCGCTTCTATATCGAAGTCATGCGTCACGGAATCGCCGAGCAAGAGGTCGTCACCACCGGACTGATCGCGCTGGCACGTGAGATGAACGTACCGCTGGTCGCGACCAACGATTCGCACTATCTCAATCGCAGCGACGCGCCGGCACACGACGTGCTGCTGTGCATCGGCACCGGCAAAACGGTCCAGGACACCAGCCGCATGAAATTCATGACCGACGAGTTCTACGTCAAGTCGGCCGCCGAAATGCGCGAGTTGTTCCGGGACGTACCCGACGCCTGCGACAACACCCTCGCGATCGCCAAACGTATCGACATCAAAATTCCCGAGAAGCAGTTCAACATTCCGTTGTACCCGGTGCCGCAAGAGCCACCAACTTGCGCTTCCATCGATCCCCAAGCGCCGCTGCGATTGCGGAAATCGGACGCGTCGATAGCAGCGACTCCGGAGGTTCATCCGCAGAAATCACCGGCGACGTACCTGCGCGAAGTCTGCGAGACGGGGCTTATCGCGCGTTACGGAGCCGAGCGTGCCGCCGCTGATGCGGCGCTGCGCGAGCGGTTCGACTATGAACTGGGTGTGATCGAAGCGATGGACTTTCCGTCGTACTTTTTGATCGTCTGGGACTTCATTAAGTACGCACGCGATCATGACATTCCCGTCGGCCCGGGCCGGGGCTCGGCAGTAGGTTCGGTCGTTTCGTACGTTCTGCGCATCACCGATCTCGATCCGCTCAAGTATGATCTGATTTTCGAGCGCTTCCTCAATCCCGACCGCATTTCGATGCCCGACATCGACACCGATTTCTGCGTCGAGCGCCGCGACGAAGTGATTCGCTACGTGACCGAAAAGTACGGCTCGGACCGGGTCGCGCAGATCGTCACCTTCGGAACGATGGCCGCCCGCGCCGCGGTACGCGACGCGGGTCGTGCCCTGGCCGTACCACTCGGCGATGTCGACCGGGTCGCGAAATTGATTCCGTCGGGTCCGGGCGGCCTTTCAATCGAGGCAGCGCTCAAAGGGATTCCCGACTTGAGACGCCTCTACGAAGGGTCGGCGCAGACGCGCCGCTTACTCGATACGGCGAAATCGATCGAGGGTCTCGCGCGCCACGCCTCGACGCACGCTGCCGGCGTCGTCATTTCAAAGGACCCGCTGGTCGACGTGACGCCGCTGATTCGCATCGCGGGCGAAGACATCAACACCCAATACGACATGGGTTGGGTCGAGCGCATCGGTTTGCTGAAGATGGACTTTCTCGGCCTGCGCAATCTGACCGTAATGAAGAACGCCGAGAACGAGATTCGGCGCACGACCGATCCCGGCTTCGATCTGACGGCGATCCCCGACGACGACGCCCGCACCTTCGAGATGCTCAGCCGCGGCGAGACGACCGGCGTCTTTCAACTCGAATCCGACGGCATGCGTCGCGTCGTTGCCGAGCTCAAACCAACGCGATTCGACGATATCGTCGCGCTCGTCGCCTTGTACCGGCCCGGCCCGATGGAATGGATTCCGCAGTACATCAACAACAAACACGGCCGTACGAAACCACGCTACCTCCACCCAAAGCTCGAACCGATCCTTGCCCCGACGTACGCCGTGGCGTGCTTCCAAGAGCAGATAATGCAGATCGCGCGTGATCTCGCCGGGTTTTCAATGAGCGAAGCGGACGAGTTGCGCAAGGTGATGGGGAAGAAGCAGAAGGAGAAAGTTCCGCTCTATCGCGAGCGCTTTATACGCGGAGCCATGGAACACAGCGCGATCAGTCGCGAACTCGCGGACGAGATATTCGCCTTCGTCGAGCCGTTCGCGGGATACGGCTTCAACAAGAGCCACGCGGTCGCGTATGGCTGGATCGCTTACCAGACGGCATACCTCAAAGCGAATCAGCCGCGAGAGTATCTTGCCGCGTTGATGACGTCGGTCGGCGACAAGACCGATAAGCTCGTCGAGTACATCGAAGAGGCGAAGAAGGTCGGCATTGCGGTGCTCCCGCCCGATGTCAATGCGTCGCGGTCCGTCTTTACGGTGGTGAGCGGTGATATTCGTTTCGGTCTGGCGGCGGTCAAAGGGGTGGGCGAGGGAGCGGTCGCGGCGATCATCGAGGCGCGCGAAGCGGCGGGGCCGTTCGTCGATCTGTTCGATTTCGTCAAACGGGTCGAAAACAAGCTGCTCAACCGTAAAGTGTTCGAAGCACTCGTGAAGTGCGGGGCGCTCGACGGCCTTCCCGGCAATCGCGCCGAGCAGCTCGACGCGCTCGACGGCGCGCTCGCGGCGGCAGCGCGGTCGTCGCGCGAGCGCACCTCAGGGCAGGCGTCGCTGTTCGGCGAGAGCGCGGTGCACGAAGAACTGCGCCCGCAGTTGCGTTCGTTGCCGGCACCGCCGCTTCTCGAAGCGTTGGGGTGGGAGAAAGAAACACTCGGCATCTTCGTTTCGGGTCATCCGCTTGCCGATGTCGCCGAAGCGCTGGCGCGCAGTGGCGCCGTCGCGGTGAAGGACTTACGCGCGCGGGAAGACGACGAGTTCGTCACCGTCGCCGGGATGCTGACCGCCGTACGGCGCACCTTGACTAAAGCGCAGCAGTTGATGATCGTCGCGACGCTCGAAGACATGAGCGGCAGCGTCGAATGCGTCGTCTTTCCCAAGACGTATGCCGACGTGCAGGCGGCGTTCGTGCCTGATGGGATCGTTACGCTCAAGGGACGCGTGCGCTTTCGCGAACGGCGCGGCTCGCTGCCGGGCGACGAAGCACCGCTCGAGTTGTCGCTGACGGTCAATGAAGCGAAGCCCTACGAACGGCGCGCGTCCGTGCCGCCGCGCAAGGGCTGGCATGTCGCGGCGACCTCGGTACAGGAGATCGATTCGCTCGCGCGCCTCGTCGACGAATCGCCCGGCGACGTGCCCGTGATCCTCCACGTCGGCACGGACGCCGAACGGTTGGGGCGCGGCATCTCGCCGAGCATCTACGTCCGCCGCGAGCTGGAAGCGATCTTCGGTGACCAGCGCGCTTGGGAGGCCTAACGTTTCGCCTTCCGATTCGCGTCGCGTGGGGCCCGCTCGAACACCGCTGCTGTTGGCACTCGACCTCGACGGAACGCTCGTCGAACCGCGCACTCTCGTCCATCCGCGCGTGATCGAGGCGGTGAAACGCGCGATCGCGGCTGGCGTGCGCACCACGATCGTCACCGGGCGCATGTACGTCGGAGCCCGGCCTTTCGCCGAAGCGCTCGATCT
>JALYUD010000103.1 GCA_030853905.1 Vulcanimicrobiota bacterium | reverse complement strand
CTACGTGACCTTGCTTCGGCAAGCGATCGTAATGCGCGGTGACGGAAGTCCCGTCAAAGGTGATCTGCAGCTCGGCGCGGTGCGCGATTCCTACTATGCAAAGCAGTATGGGACGACGTCGCCGCCCGATGCGAGCTCTTAGCCGAGCCGGCTGCGGATGACCGCTTGCTTGCGGCGCCTGCGGGAAATAGCGGCGATCAACAACAGGACGATGACGACTGCGATGACGATCCAAGCCCACGCCGGCACGGCGGCCAATCCGCTCTGCGTCGTTGCAGACGCACCGCCGACGGTTTGCGCGGAAACCGGCGCACCCCAAGCCGCAAGCGCCAGCCAAGCGGTCAGCGCGTAGGCGATGGTGGACGCATGCAAGAGTCGCATTGTGATAGCGTCCCCTACCCTGAGCGTTTAGAAACGTCGCGATAGTGCCGCGTCGCTTGGGGTATGCAGGAAGCCTGTCGGCTCTGACGGCTGCGCGGCGAGTGGATCGCGGCAAAGCCGCAAATGCGATCCGACGAAGTTTCGGCCACCAGGAGATGTAGCATGGAAGACCGTGGAGCGACGACCCCCGATGGAACGGTTACGTGGCTGTTCGCCAAGGGCAGTGATGCAGAGCGGGCCGTCACGCGGTTGCGTGATGCAGGCTTTGCGGACGTCCGCTTGAGCGAACGCAGCGGATCGACCAGTGAAGCGCACGTGCCCGAGCAGGATGGCCGCACGGCGATCGATTTCAGCGCATCGCTGGAAGCTGCCGGTTTGTCCGCGGCGGAGGCGCGCGCGTTCACTGACGGCGTCGCCCAGGGTGGTACGTTGTTGACCCTATCTGCCGGTGACCGCGCCGCCGAGGCGCTCGGCGTGCTCCGCGGGGAGAGCGTGGTGCGCAAGCCGCTCGGACCGTTCGACGCCGCGCAGGGCAACCTGCGCGATGACGTTTCGCCTGCTGACGTCGCGTCCGTTCCTGCGGTGCCGTCTGCCACCCAATTGCCCACGCCGACAGCAGAAGCAACAGCGCCGACAGCGGCGGGGGCAACACCGACGGCGACGCCAAGCGCAACGCCGCCGCCAATGGCCGCCCCGAGTCCGGCACCGACAGCGGTACCCGCCGCGGCGGATGCGCCGGCAGCCGCTATTAGCGAGTCAGCCGCCGCCGGGGATCGCATCCTTCAGTTACGCGAGGAGCAGCTCGATGTCGCCAAGGAACGGGTCGAAGGCGAGGCGCGCGTGCGAAAAGACGTCGTGACCGAAAACCGTACGATCACCGTTCCCGTGCAGCGCGAGGAGCTCGTCGTCGAACGCGATGGGCAAGCGCCGGTGCGCATTCCGATGTCGGACGAAAAACGGCTCGACACCTAACCGCTCGGCGCCGGATCCGGGGCCGGCGGCGTTACCAGGAGCGGCGTACGACGTGGTTCGGGTATGCCGCTGACGGTCGGTGCGGGTGTCGGCGTTTCGTGCGGGGTGAACGTCGGCAATTCGCCCGGCGGAGGTGACCAGGTTGCGAACGGCGTCGGGGTGGCGAGCGCAGACGCTCGCGTTTCGATATCGATCGTATGGGTGGCCGGTTCATAGGTGACGTCGGCGCCGAGAGCGCGAGCTACGGCGGCGAGCGGGATTATCGGCTCACCGGCGCGCAGGTACGGCGCGATGGGTAACCTCACGGCGGTCGCACCGGCAAGCGCATCGCACGGACCGGCCGCGTCGGACGATCCGCCGGCCGTGTTGCATGAACCGGCACGTGCATCGCACGAGCCGTCCGCCGCGCCGCACGAACCCGTGAGGGCCGTGCGCGAGCCGAGCGAGACCGCGAAAATGCGGCCGCCGCGCTGGAAGGTGATGCGTCGCCCGTTTGCGTCCGTGCCGATCGTCGCCGCGAACGCGCGCGCGTACGGATCGAGCGGCGCGACGACGGTGCCATGGCTCAGCTGAGCGTTACGCGACCCGACGACGAGCCGCCCGTCGACGACGACGGTAACCGGGACGAATATCATACCGGGTTCCGGCGACTTACCGAAGTCTTTCGCTGCGCGGGCGTTCGCTTTTCCGCGGACGGCTGTGCGTTTCTCGCGCAGGCGCTGGCCTTCAACGCGGTCTTTGCCGTCTTCCCGGTCGTCATCCTGACGATCGCGGTGCTGGCTTTCATCTACGGCAATGCGTACGGCGAAACGCGCGCGCTAGAGTTGATCGGAACGCTCGCGCCCGGTGTGAAAGCAATCGTCGCCGACAACTTGCAGCACATCATCGAGTTCCGCGGCATCTCAGGCGCAATCGCAGCCGTGGCGCTGGTGTGGTCGGGCAAGAACCTCTTTCAGGGCCTCGCTTACGCGCTCAACCGGGCGCTCAATGTACCTGCGGGTCGACCGCTGCTCATCGACATCCTCGTCGCACTGATCATGCTGCCCGTGCTCGGCGTTCTCTTCTTCATCGCAACGGCCGTGCCGCTGGTCCTGTCGATCGTCGTCAAGTTCGGCGCATTTCCGCACGCCGCGCTGTGGACGCAGGTTATCGGTTACGGGACGGGCGTCTTCCTCATCTTCATCGTTGCGCTCGTGCTCTACGACTACTTGCCCAACCGCAAAGTCAAACCGACCTTCGGCGTGCCGGGAGCGGTTCTGTTCACGATCGCCTGGGAAATCGCGCAGATCGCCTTTGCGATCTATACGACCCACATCAACTATGCGCGCGTGTACGGCGCGCTCGCCTCGTTCGCGCTTCTGCTCATCTGGTTTTATTATATGGCGACGATCTTTCTGTTCGGTGCGCAGGTCAGCGCTCAATGGATCCGT
Organism: Vulcanimicrobiota bacterium; assembly: GCA_030853905.1. Lineage (GTDB taxonomy): Bacteria > Vulcanimicrobiota > Vulcanimicrobiia > Vulcanimicrobiales > Vulcanimicrobiaceae > Nyctobacter. The sequence goes on along the minus strand of JALYUD010000103.1, from coordinate 5,158 downwards.
CAACGCGCGCCGGAATGACGGCGGTCGCTTCGATCTCGACTGCGGCTTCATCCTCGAGCAGACCGGCAACGACCACGACGGACATCGCGGGGTAGTGGCGCCCCATGATCTCGCGATAGGCCGCACCGATCGCTTCACGTGCGCCGAGATATGCGCGCTTGTCCGTGATGAACCAGGTCAACCGTGTCACATGCTCGGGTGAGCCCCCGGCTTCGCCGAGAATTGCGATCACGTTGACCAACGCCTGACGGGTCTGCCCGGCGACATCCGGCGCGGTAAAACGGCCCTCGGCGTCCCAACCGATTTGGCCGCTGATGAAGACGAACCGGCCGGTGGCGCTGACCCCGTGGGCATAGCCCGGCGCGCGTGGCCAGCCCGGCGGTTGTAGTAACGTCATGCTTCGCCTCCCTTATGCCTTGCACTCGACGCGGGCGCAACTCCGGCCGCGCGGCCTTCGCACCGCGGGTTTAGCCGACGCCTCGCTCCACGGCCGGCGTACCCCGTCGCCGGCAACGCACGTTCGAATGTGCGATCTCCCAATACGTCGCAGCACGATCATGCCCGGCTCTCCGGATTGCGTAGCTTGAAGCGCTGCAGTTTGCCGGTTTCGGTACGCGGCAGGGCGGCCACGAACTCGATTGCGCGCGGATATTTGTACGGCGCGATGTGCGCTTTCACGAAATTCTGGAGATCGGCGACGCTCGGCCGCATGGCGCGCTCGCTTTCCTCGTGTAGGACGACGAAGGCTTTGATGATCGAGCCGCGCGCGTCGTCGGGGACGCCTACGACCGCACACTCGGCGACGTGCGGGTGATCGAGCAACGCGCTTTCCACGTCGGCAGCCGCGATGTTATAACCTGACGAAACGATCATGTCGTCGGTGCGGCCCTGATACCAGAAATACCCGTCGGCATCCATCACGTAGGCATCGCCCGTCACGTTCCAACCGTCCTGCACATATTCGCGCTGTCGCGGGTCGCCGACCGGTTCCGAGGCGCCCACTTTGGGACAAGATTCAATACTCAAATAACGGCAACCGGTCGGACCTTTCACGGCTAGGCGGCCAACGAACGCCGGCGGCAGCGGACGGCCGCCGTCGTCGATGATACGCGCGGTGAAGCCCGGGACGGCTTTGCCGGTCGCGCCGGGACGCACATCCGCGCCTGCCGCACTGATGAAGACGTGCAGCATTTCGGTCGACCCGAGACCGTCGATGATGTCGACACCGGTCCTCTCTCGCCATGCCGTTCGCGTTGCAACCGGCAGCGTTTCGCCGGCGGAGACACACGCCCGTAACGTCCGCAGATCGTACCGCGGCACAAGCGCCGCCATCGCGCGATACGATGTCGGCGCCGTAAAGGCAATCGTTGCACCGTGGCGCTCGATCGCTGCCAGCAGGGCCGTCGGCGTGGGCCGCTCAACAAGCAACGTCGCTGCGCCGGCGTGCAGCGGAAACAGCAGCAACCCGCCCAGGCCGAACGTGAAACCGAGCGGCGGCGTTCCGGTGAACAGGTCCTCCGGCGTGGGTGCGAACGTCGCCGGCGGGAACGTATCGCAGATGGCCAGCACGTCGCGGTGGAAGTGCATCGTGCCCTTGGGACGCCCCGTCGTTCCCGACGTGAACGCGATCATGCAGACGTCGTCGGCGGCCGTGTCGACGTTTTCGAACGCCGGTGTCTGCACGGCGATGCGGGCGCCCAAAGAGTCGGACGCGTCGTCGTGCCAGTACACGACCCGACGGCACGGCGAGTCGCCGTCGAGCGCCGCTTGCAAGTCGGGCGCAACACGCCGGTCGCACAGCGCGAATTCGATCTGCGCGAGCTCGATTGCCGAACGCAGTTCCTTGGCGCGCAACAGCGGCATCGTCGTCACGACGACGCCGCCCGCTTTGATGACGGCGAGCCATGCCGCCGCCAACACCGCGTCGTTGAACCCGCGCAACAGCACGCGGTTTCCCGGCACCAGGCCGAGCTCGTCGCGTAACATGCCCGCGATGCGGTTCGCGTCCGCCAGCAGCTCGGCGTAGGTCAGCGATCGTTCTTCCGTGACGATCGCACGCCGCTCGCCGTGACCCCGCGCGACCGGCGCGTCGAGTAGGTCGCTCGCGCAGTTCAGGCGCTGCGGATACTGCAGCGCGGGCAAGTCGAACGTAAAATCGGGCCAGAGCTCGCGCGCCGGCAGATGATCGCGGGCGAACGTATCAACGTGCGCGCTCGGACTCATCCCTGCTGCCGAACATACGGTTTTACGATTCCGACGGCCGCCACGGCTTATTCCCTTTCTGATGTAGTCGCAGTATACGGTGACGTAGTCACTCTCGCAAGTGAATATCACGGCCGCGGAAACGTGCCAGGGTTTGCTTGCCGATGATGAGATGCTGCACTTCGGTCGCGCCTTCGTAGATGCGTAACGCGCGAATCTCGCGGTAGAGACGTTCGGCGATCGTGCCGCGCATGACGCCGAGCGCGCCGAAAAGTTGGACGGTGCGGTCGATGATCTTTTGGGCGGTTTCCGTCGCCGTTGCTTTGGCCATTGCCGCCTCCCGCGTGGCCGGCTCGCGCGGCACGTCGCGCAGCCAGGCGGCGCGATACGTCAGCAGCGCCGACGTGTCGATGCCGGTTGCCATTTCCGCTAGCGCGACTTGGGTCAGTTGGAAGTCCGCGAGGACGCCGCCGAACATCGCACGGCCAGTCGCACGCAGGAGCGCTTCATCGAGCGCGCGCCGCGCGAGCCCGAGCGCCGCCGCGGCCACGCTCGTGCGGAAAATGTCAAGCGAACGCATCGCCAACTTGAAGCCGTCACCTTCGGCGCCGAGCCGCTGAGTCGCGCGAACGCGACAGGCGCGCAAGCGTATCGCGCCGAGCGGATGTGGCGCGAGCGACTCGATGCGCCTTCCGATCTCGAGCCCCGCAGCGCGCGAGTCGACGACGAATGCGCCGAGACCGCGGCTGCCCGGCGCATCGCTCGTTCGCGCGAAGACGACGTAGAAGTCGGCGATGCCAGCGTTCGAGATCCACGTCTTCGTGCCGTCGAGGACGTAGTCGTCGCCGTTGCGGCGCGCCACGGTAGTCAGCGCGGCGACGTCGGAGCCCGCATCGATCTCTGAGAGCGCGAACGCGGCGATGGCCGTTCCGGCGCACACGCGCGGCAAGTAGCGGGCTTGCAGTTCCGGCGTGCCCGCAAGCGTCAGTGGGGCGCTGCCCAAGCCTTGCATCGCGAAGGCGAAATCGGCCAGGCCGTTGCGGCGCGCGAGCGTTTCGCGCACGAGACAGATCGCCCGCGCGTCCACGTCGGCAAACGCGCCGCCGAACGTTCCCGGAACCGCGTAACGCAACCACCCGTCCGCGCCTAGTTTGCGGACGAGCGAACGGCAAGCGGCGTCTACCTCATCGTATTCGGCATCGGCGACGTTTTCCGCCGCCCACGCGTCGAGCTCGGGAACCAAGCGCCGATGGTCGTCATCGAAAAAGGGCCACGCCAGAAACGATGTGTCGCTCACAAAGGCACTCAATCGCCTTCGAAAACCGGCGTGCGCTTTGCCGCGAACGCTTCGTAGGCGCGGCGGAAATCGTGCGTCGCCATGCACAAGGCTTGCGCATCCGCTTCGGCATCGAGGGCTTCGTCGAGGCCGAGCGACCATTCGCGGTGCAGCATCTTCTTCGTCATCGCGTGGGCGAACGACGGGCCGTCGGCCAACGTGCGGGCGAACTGCTGCGCTTGCGCGAGGAGCTCGTCCGGCGCGATAAGCCGGTTGAAGAATCCCCAGGCCAGCGCTTCTTCCGCCGCGACGATGCGGCCGCTGTAGAGCAGTTCGGCGGCGCGGCCCGCTCCGACGACGCGCGGCAACAAGGTACAAGCGCCCATGTCGGCACCGGAGAGCCCGACCCGCGCGAACAGAAAGGCGACGCGCGCCGTGGGTGCACCAAAACGCAAATCGCTCGCCAGCGCAAGCATCGCACCGGCTCCCGCGCAGATGCCGTCGACCGCCGCCACGATCGGCTGTGGACAGGCGCGCATCGCCTTGACCACGTCTCCGGTCAATCTCGTGAACTCGCGCAACTCGGGTGGTGCCATGCGCGTCAGCGGGCCGATGATCTCGTGCACGTCGCCCCCAGAGCAAAAGTTTCCGCCGCTGCCCGTGATCACGACGGCCGCGACGTCGTCGGCGGCGACGAGCCCGCGAAAAAGGTCGCGCAGTTCGGCATACGATTCGAACGTCACCGGATTCTTGCGTTCCGGACGATCGAGCGTCACGGTCCCGACCTTCGCCTCGACCTGCCAGCGGACGTGCTTCGTCACATAGGGCGCGAACGAACGTTTCCCGTTCACCATACCGTTACGGACCTACATCCAATGATCGAGCGGGCTACTATCGCCGTGTGCCCGGATCACATCGATCGTAAAGTGCGGCCCGGCATGCGCTTCGAGGTGATGGGCCAAAAGACCGAGCGCTTCCAGCAGCGTGGCGTTGGAGAGCGGGCCGCAGTCGGTCGGGTCGAGCTGCGCCTCCTCGATCAACGCAGCGGCCGTGCGGCGTGCTTTATCGTCGTCACCACAGAAGTATCCGGAAACATAGCCCTGTCGCGTCTCCGCACCGCCATGCTTGAGAACGTCCCGCAGTGCAGCGGCGGTGATGACGTTGAGTGCCTTCACGACCGCTGCGCCCGGACACTCACGGGCAAGGTCCTCGGCGATCGAGGCGGCGCCGGAGCGTAGCTCCTTGACGTTCGCCACGTTGCTGCAATCGATGACCGTTTTACCTTCGAGATGGCTGGCGAGCCGCGCACCATCGCGCGCGGAGGCACCCTCGAGATCGAGCAGAACAACCTCTGCGTCGAGCGGTTCCATGCGCGCAACGAGCGCTTCTAACGACATGGCGCGCGTGTGGTGACCATTCGCTTTCCAACGCTCTACGAGTAGGTGAGTCTTGTCGCTCGCATTTACCGCGACGATATGCACTCTTGAAACCAACCTTTCAGAGCAGAGGACTGTGCTTCGTTCTTTTCGCCGTAGCTCTTGCCGACTTACTCCTGTTTCGATGAAGCAGGTTTCGCGTGTTCATTTCATCGCTCGCTCTCAGATGTACGGCAACAGATCGAAGTACTCATCATCTTCATTTTTTCCGCCATAGCCTTCGCCGACCGCGCTCACCGTTTCG
>JALYUD010000089.1 GCA_030853905.1 Vulcanimicrobiota bacterium | reverse complement strand
GATCGGCACTGTAGATGCCGTCCACTTTGGTTGCTTTGAAAATCGCCCCGGCACCGATTTCGACGGCGCGCAGTGCTGCGGTCGTATCGGTCGTGAAGTACGGGTTGCCGGTTCCGGCGCCGAAAATCACAACGCGCTTTTTCTCCAGATGACGGATCGCGCGGCGGCGGATGTAGGGCTCGGCGATCTGCTGCATCTGAATCGCGGTCTGGACGCGTGACGGCATGCCGAGCCGTTCGAGCGCGTCCTGCAGCGCGAGCGCATTGATCACCGTCGCGAGCATTCCCATGTAATCGGCGGTCGAGCGATCCATGCCGACGGCTTCGTGCGCCTGGCCGCGCCAAATGTTTCCGCCGCCGACGACGACCGCAACCGACACGCCCAGACGCGCGACCTCGGCGATCTGTTCGGCCATCCAGGCCGTCGTACCGAGGTCGACGGAACTATCTGCGCCCGCGAACGCCTCGCCGGAAATCTTCAACAGCACCCGCTCGTACGCGGGCGTCACCAGCTAGTGACCAAACACCCGTACACCGCCGGCCGAAAGCGGGACGAGTCGTGCGCGGCGCAACTCACTCGGGTTCGCCGAGTGCGAATTTAGCGAACCGCCGCACTTCGATCTTTTCTCCTAGGACGCCGACGACCGAACCGATCAACTCGCCGACCGTTTGATCGTCGTCCTTGACGAACGGTTGATCGAGCAAGACGTTTTCCTCGAACCACTTGTTGAGCTTACCTTCGACGATGCGGTCGACCACGTGCGCCGGCTTGCCGGCGGCCGCCTCCGCGAAGCTGTCGCGCAACGTGGTCAAGTCGGCCGCGGGAACCTGCTCGCGCGACACGTACTTCACGGGCGTCGCCGCAACGTGCATCGCGATGTCGCGGACCAGCTCGGGAAACCGCTCGTTGCGCGCCACGAAGTCGGTTTCGCAGTTGATCTCGACCAGCACGCCGATCTTGCCGCCGACGTGGATGTACGATCCGACGAGCCCTTCATTGGCCGCGCGATCGGCTTTCTTCGCGACCTTGGCCATGCCCTGATCGACCAAACCCTTGCGCGCTGATCCATAGTCTCCGGCGGCAGCGACGAGCGCGGCGCGGCAATCCATCATGCCGGCGCCGGTTTCTTCGCGCAGGCGTTTTATTTCATCCGATGTCGGTTTGTAGGAACTGACGGTGTTCACGCCGTCGCCGCCTCCGACTGATCGGCCGCGGCCGATTCCGCTTCGGGATCCGCATCGATTTCCGATGTCACCGCGCTCGGCGGCGCTGCGACCGGGGTGCGTGGCGATGAAGCGCCGTACGGATCGGCATACGCTTCATCTTCGAAGCGGCTCGATTCCACTTCCGTGCGGCCCTCGATGATCGCGTCGGCGATCTTCGAGACCATCAAACGCACGGCGCGAATGGCGTCGTCGTTGCCGGGGATCGGATAATCGATCTCATCGGGATCGCAATTCGTGTCGATGACCGCGATGATCGGAATCTTCAGCTTACGCGCTTCGAGAACGGCGATGCGTTCTTTCTTCGGGTCGACGATGAAGATTGCATCGGGTAGCCGGTGCATGTCCTTGATGCCGCCCAAAAACCGTTCGAGCTTATCGAGCTCGTCGGTCAAGCGCGACACTTCTTTCTTGGGAAGCAGGTCGAAATTGCCCTGAGCGCGCATCCCTTCGAGTTCGCGCAGCCGCGAGATGCGCTTCTGGATCGTCGAGAAATTCGTCAACGTTCCACCGAGCCAGCGCTCGTTGACGTAATACGTGCCGGCGCGTTCGGCTTCTTCTTTGACGACTTCCTGGGCCTGTTTTTTCGTGCCGACGAAGAGCACGACTTTACCTTCGCGCGCCATCTCTTTGACGGCCGCGTACACCTCGCGCATCATGATCACGGTCTGGGCCAGATCGATGATGTAGATGCCGTTGCGCTCTTGGAAGATGAACGGTTTCATCTTGGGATTCCAGCGACGCGTCTGGTGCCCGAAATGGACTCCCGCTTCGAGCAGCGCCTTCATGGAAATGACCGATGCCATCGGTAGGACCTTTCTGGTCTCGCACGGCCCGTTCCGTCGCGCTCGTGCTCTCCGAGACCATCGCGCCCAACCTCATGCCGGGCGAAGTGATGTCAACCCTCCAATTATACCACGCCCCGCTCCCAGCGACAACGCGTCGGGCACCGTATCGGGCGCCCGTGTCGAGCATCCGGCGGCAATCCATGTAGGCGTCGGAAACTTACTTGCCCTCCTCGATCGCCGCTAAAGCCAGTGCGGCGCCGGGCGCGACCGCAAGGATCACTTGGTCGTCGGTGATGAGTTGTATCTCTTCCGACTCGGCCAACGCGACGTACGACGCGTCGTAAGCCGTCAGCCCTCGCGCGGTCCATTCGGCAATGCTGCCGAGTTCGGGCTCGCGCAATTCGAAGCTCAAAGCGTCCAGCGCGCGTGCAAGTTCGGCCAGCGCCGTTCGCTGCCAACGCCAGCGCCGTCCGGCGACGTTCACAATCTCCAGGTGGAGCAGCCGCGGGCAGATGACGGAGAGTTTCCCCGCTTCGAAGTCTGTACGCAGGGTGCGCGCAGCCGGAACGTTGTCCTCACCCTCGGTATGAAACCATTTTACAACGACGGAGGCATCGAGGACAACTTCGGTCACCGAGCGTCCCGCTCCGCACGCACCTCCGCCGTCGAATCAGCGGATGGGGCCTTAGCGAATAGTCGATCTAGCCGGTCCAAAGCGGCTCGACGCGACGCAGCAGCGCGTCCGGAAGCCGAAGCCGCTTCCCGCTCGGCGATCTGCGCGATGTATGCGCTTCGCGACAGCCTGCTGGATTTCGCCGCGCGATCGATCCGCCGCAGGAGCCTGTCATCGACCGATATGAGCACTTTTGCCACGTCAGGAGTATATCCGGTATATCCCTACAGGTCAACCGAACAGCAGTCGCAGGGTTCAGCCGGGGGGCCAGCTCAGAGGACGGCCGGCGAGGATGTGCAGGTGGAGGTGGAACACGCTTTGCCCGGCGTCGGGCCCCTCGTTGACGACGATCCGGTATCCGCCGCCCCCAGCCGCGCGGCCGGCTTGGGACGCAACAGCGAAAAGGTCGCCCACTTCACTCGAGTCCGCGACGGCGACGAACTCACCGAGATCAGCGACATGGCACTTGGGAATCGCCAGCAAATGCGTTGGCGCCTGCGGAGTGAGATCGCGAAAGACCAGCGCGTCTGCGGTGCGCGTGACTTCATCCGCACGAATCTCGCGCGCGAATATCTTACAAAACGGGCACGCCGATTCGTTTACGATTTCCGTGTTTGACATCAACGCCGCACCGTAAAGCCCCAGGCCTTCGTGGCGGTGTTGCCGGCGGTGTCGGACACTTTTACTTCGACCCGTACGGGGCCGCTGTCCAGGTCGATGCTGGGGCTGTACATGATGAACGAACCGACGCGCGTGGCGGCCGATGTCACGTCGTGGCCGTCGACGATCAGGGCGACGCTTTCCGTGTTGATGCCGATCGACGTCGGCGCGTCGTATGTCGCGTAGATGCTTGGACGTGGGTTGTTGATCGTCTGTCCCGGCATCGGCGCGACCTGATCGATCGTCGGCGGCGTCGTCGTCGCCGAGAGGGTTTGCGCCGCTGCGAGCCGCGGCGCGGTCGTGCGGCCAACCGTCAACTCGCCGTAAACGGGGACATCGGTCAGATTGAAGCGATCGGGAATGCGAAACCGTCCGGTGTAGACGCCGGGTGCCGTTTCGCGCATCGGCAGGTTCGAGAGGTAATCGCCGATGTCGAAGGTCGCGCGGCCGCCGGGCGTTGCTTTCATCACGACGTCGAAACTCTCGCCCGCGCGCAGCGGACGCTGCACCGACAGGGCGACGCTTGCAATCGCGGCGCTCGCCCCGGCTCCCGGTGTTCCGGCGCTACCGACAGCGCTGCCGGCGACGGGCGGACCTTTGCGCGAGGCGACGATGGCGCGCAGTTCGCCGCTCTCGGGATTGCTGCGCACCGTGACGTAGTCGCCGGTTGCGAGGCTCGCGAAAGGAGCCGGCGCCGCGTCGAGCGTGATCGTCGTCGCGGCACCGGGTGTGATGACGCGGCCGTCACCGAGCACCAAAGCGCTCGGCGAAATCGCCGAGATCGTGCCGCTCGTCGAACGATAGTAATCGAAGACCGAGACGAGCCGGCCGTCGCGCGCCAAGATGGCGTGCAGCGCATCGCCGACATGAACGTCGTCGAGCAAACCCGGCAATTGGCTGTGGATCGTTACGTCTTCCGTCCAAATCTTCGCGTCGGAGCTAACCGAGATCGTCCGCGCGGTTCCCCCGCGCACGACCGTGATCGAGGGCGGTTGCGAATCGGTATCGAGCGCGGAGACGACGCCTTGAACGTCGCTGCCGCCGTCAGCGCGCCGCTGTTCGGCGCCGCTCGTGCGTCCGAAGAACGACGACACGATCTCGACGCTTGCACCGCGTTGGTCGTACGTTGCTTGCGCGCCCAGCGCCGCGACGAGCAAACGTAACGGAACGTAGACGGAGCCGCCGATTCGTTGCACGCTCGTGTCGAGTGCGACGGGATGCCCGTCGACGAACGCCTGACTTGAACCGAGCGCGAAGCTGACATTGCCGGTCGGCAAGCGCGTGTGAACGTCGCGTCCCGATTCCGTGATCTCGAGGCCGAGCGCAGCGAAGACTTCCCGCAGCGGCACGACGACGCGGCCGTCGACGACTTGCGCGGAGAGGTCGCCCGCGAGCGGTTCGCCGTTGACGGCAATCGCGATCGTCCGGGTCGGCTTCTCAGCCTGCGCTGCAC
>JALYUD010000142.1 GCA_030853905.1 Vulcanimicrobiota bacterium | reverse complement strand
GTTTTCCTGTGGAACCGCACGCCGGAACGCGCCGAACGCATCGCATCGGAACTCGGCGGCGAACCATGGCGTGCCGGCTTACGCGTCGACGCGGTGTTCTCGGCGTTGCCCCCCGGCGTTCGGTTCGGAGAGGCGGCGATGCGGGCAACCCTGCGTGAGAGTCCCGTTGTCGTCGACGCAAACTACGGCGTACGGGCTAACCTAGGCGCCGCCCTCGGACGCAGCGACGTGCGCGACGGCAATGCGATGCTGCAAGCCAGTGCGCGCGCCTCCTTCGCGCTCTTTCGAACACTCGCCTGAAGCCCCGGCGCACGCCCGTTCCGCGGCGAGGTACCGCCCCAAACCTTCGTTGAAGGACTCGCCCCAAGCGGACGCCACGACCTCGCGGTCGACGAGGCGCATCTTCAGCGATGAAGCGATGACGCGGATCGGCTGTCTTTATTCGATGATGTACAAGTCGGACGTCGGCGGCTCAATGCGGCAGCGCGGGGCGGGAAGCGGCCCGTGCGCCGTCCGCGCCGCACTCAATTCGAAGTAGGCGGTTAGCCCTGCCGGGACGCGGCAGCGTACGCCAACTTGCGCATATCCTTGGGCATTGAGTTGCACCGTCACCGCTCCCGCGCTCAACCCAATCGTTTGGAACCGTCCGTCTCGCCCGGTGCGCAGCGTAACGGCGCGGCCGCCACTATCGAGGACGAGGACGGGAAAATCGAGCAGCGGAGAACCCGCCGCATCGGTAATGCGACCCCGTACGGCCGCGCTGTCGTTTTGCGCGGCGGCGCCGGCGCACACGGTTCCAAACAGCGCGAGGGCCAACCACGCGACGCGAAGCAGTCGGCGCCCGGACAAACCGTGCATGGTGGCGGAGAGGGGGAGATTCGAACTCCCGAGACCTTTGAGAGTCTGCTCGCTTTCCAAGCGAGTGCATTCGACCACTCTGCCACCTCTCCCAGCCGCAGCGGGATGCGCGACCTTTTTCGGATACGCGGCCGCTGCGCCTTCGCCGCGATGCCGGTCCGTAACGGCAACGCTCGGCTGTATGAGCCGGCCGTACCTTCCCTACAAGCCCTCAAAACCCGAGCGGCGTTTACCGCGCCGGCTCGGGATTCGACAACGCCCGAATCTGTGGTGGTCGGCCTTCGGCCGAGCCGCCGTCGTCGCCCGTCGGAACAAGTCCGACGGGTTCCTAGATGCCGGTTGCGTTGAGTTCGGAGATGAAGGCTTGGACGCGCGGGCTCAGCCACCAGCGCTCGAAGTCGCCGACCAAGCCCGGAGCCGCGCGGACGCGTTCGGCGTGTTCGTCGAGCTCGGCTCGATTCGGCGTCGGGTTTCCATATTCACGGTGGAAAGCATCGAGCGCCGCGCGGTGCTCGGGGTCGTCGGTCGCGAAGCTCTCGTAGGGAAAGTCGGGGCGTTCATTGGGCATGGGCGCTTCTTCGCCACCGCGGACGGTGATGCTGCGAAGGCGCGTCTCCGCTTCCGCATCCCGGGAGCGCCTCATCATAAGCAGCCGCTTTGAGCGCATAAGCGCGCCCGGCTGTGCAGCGGACCTCGTTTCGCGTTACGATTGCCATGCAACGCGTCGAAACGCTCCCGTCGGCGCCGGCGCGTCGCGATCGCTATGCTGCTCGGCTTCGCGGTCGCTAAAAGCGTTCGGCTTGCGTGGCAACATCGGGACGTTGATCGGCGCCGGCACCGCGATCTGCGGAGGGTCCGCCATCCTCGCGATCGGACCAATCCTGCGCGCCGCCGACGAAGAGATCGCCTACGCGCTCACGACGATCTTCGCCTTCAACATCGTCGCTTTGCTCGCGTATCCGCCGATCGGACACGCTTTGCACCTCTCGAACGTTGCCTTCGGCGCGTGGACCGGGACGGCCGTCAACGATACGTCGGTCGTGGTTGCGACGGTTACGCGTTCTCGCACGTCGCCGGGGCGACGGCGACGATCGTGAAGCTGACCCGCACGTTGTTTCTCGTCCTGCCGGCGCTCGGCATCGGCCTCCTGGCGGCACGGCGCTCCGGCGGCGCGCAAGCATCCGGCAAAACGCTCGCGGCACGCGTCGGCGCGACCGTTCCGTGGTTCATCGTTTTGTTCGTCGTCGCCGCGGGCCTACGCAGCGCGAATGCCGTTCCGGCGCCGCTGCTTGCCGCCTGCGCGCAGCTCGCATCCTTTTTGATCGTCATGGTGTTGGTCGCCGTCGGTCTCAATGTCGACGTGCGCAAGATGACAGCACTCGGCCCCAAGCCGCTACTCGCGGGATTCACGTTGGCGACGACGATGTGCTCGTCAGTTTCGGACTGATCGCCGCGCTGCACATTCGTTGACGTTCCTCGGCAGCCGTCGGCGGCCTCGCATTCATCTTCGAGCGCCGCGATGAACGCCGCGGCGGCCGGCGAAAGCGCGCGATCGTTGCGGCGCACGTAACCGAGTTCACGCACGATGCGCACGTCGCGGACTGCGACACGTCCGAAGCCGCGCTGCTCGTTCGCGTGCACCGCACGCTCGGAAAGCCAAGCGATGCCGAGTCCCGCGACGACCGCCTGCACGATCGCATCATTGCTGCCGACGTCGATAGTTGCTGCGAACGCGGCAGCCCAGAGCTTCGGCGGCGCGCGTGTGGCTGCCGTATTCGACCACTGCTGCCAGCACGACTAAATGATTGACGTTGAGCGGCAAAGTGCCATCGCTGCCGCTTCGCCGCTCGTCCACGGAATCTGTCGGACCGCCTGCGGCAGACGGCGCTCGTCCGCTGCGGGCGTATGGTGGGCGTAATGGCCAAAGGCCGAAGCAACAGATTTCGACGAAGTCGAAACTCCCGACTCGCCGCCTCCGTTTTCGCCTGCGCCCGTTCGGGGAACAGAGGGTGCATGCCGACCACGACCGATACGTCCAAACCGTTCCTGACCGACGTCATGGAACTCCGCCGCCGCGCGCGCGAAAATTTGGACGAGGGTCCCGTTACGCCGAACTACGGCGGCGACTCCGAGAAGACGGTCGAAATCTTACAAAACGTTGTCGCTACCGAACTCGTTTGCGTCCTGCGCTACACGATGCACTCGATCGCCGCGCAAGGCATCAGCAGCGAGTCGGTCGCCAAAGAGTTCGCAGAGCACGCGCGCGAGGAACAAGAGCATATGATGCAAGCCGCCAAGCGCATCGATGAACTCGGCGGCGTCCCGAACTTCAATCCCGAGGGGCTGCTGACGCGTTCCGCTTCGGAATACGGAACCGCCGGCGAACTGGTCGAGATGATCAAGGAAAACCTTATCGCCGAACGGATCGCGGTCGAGCATTACCGCGAACTCATCCGTTATTTCGAAGAGAAGGATCCGACCACGCGCATCATGCTCGAGGGCATCCTGGCCGTAGAAGAAGAGCACGCGACCGACATGCATGACTTGTTGGTGGCGCACCAAGGAAAGCCGTTCATCAAGAGCTAGTCTCTCAAGGGCATGTCGCGCTTTGCCCGCTCGTCCGGGGCGGACAGGGTCCCGGCGCCTCGCGCCATGATTTGCTTGGTGTGGAGCGTAAGCCTAGGGCGTGGAAAAGATCACGGTGGCGAACCCGGTCGTCGAGCTCGACGGCGACGAAATGACCCGCATCATCTGGCACATGATCCGGGAGCGTTTGATTCTTCCCTATCTCGACGTCGCTCTAAAATACTACGATCTCGGCGTCGAATACCGCGACCGAACCGACGACCGGGTCACGCTGGACGCGGCGCATGCGATCAGGAAGTACGGCGTCGGCGTGAAGTGTGCGACGATCACGCCCGATGAAGCGCGCGTCGCCGAATTCGGCCTCAAAAAGATGTGGCGTTCGCCGAACGGCACGATCCGCAACGAACTCGACGGCACGGTTTTCCGCGAGCCGATCATCTGCCACAACGTTCCGCGCCTCATCCCGACGTGGACCGATCCGATCGTGATCGGGCGCCACGCGTTTGCCGATCAGTACCGCGCGACCGAACTCGCCGTGGCGGGCGCCGGTACGCTCAGCATCCGCTTCACCCCGCGGGACGGCGGAGCAACGCTCGAACGTGAGGTGTTCGTCTTCGAAAAACCCGGCGTGGCGCTGGCAATGTACAACCTCGACGACTCGATCCGCGGGTTCGCGCGGGCGTGTTTCAACTTCGGCTTACAGCGCAAATGGCCGGTCTATCTCTCGACCAAGAACACGATTCTCAAGACGTATGACGGCCGCTTCATGCAGATATTCCGGCAAGTGTTCGACGACGAGTTCAAGGCTCGCTTCGACGAATTCGGGGGCACCTACGAACATCGTCTCATCGACGACATGGTTGCGAGCGCCCTCAAGTGGTCGGGCAAGTACGTCTGGGCTTGCAAGAACTACGACGGCGACGTGCAGTCCGACACGGTGGCGCAGGGCTACGGCTCACTGGGTCTGATGACGTCGGTCCTGATGACCCCCGACGGTAAGACGATCGAGGCCGAAGCGGCGCACGGCACGGTGACGCGGCACTACCGTTTGCACCAAGCGGGCAAACCGACTTCGACCAACCCGATCGCTTCGATCTTCGCCTGGACCCGTGGACTCGCGCACCGCGGCCGCCTCGACGGCACGCCGGACGTCGAGCGCTTCGCCGAAACCCTGGAGCGCGTCTGCATCGACACCGTGGAAGCCGGCAAGATGACCAAAGATCTCGCCGTTCTGATCGGTCCCGATCAACCGTGGTTAACCACCGAAGCATTCCTGTCCGCGCTCGACGAGGAACTGCAAAACCGCATGGAGTGGACCTTCGCCTCCGCGGTTTGACGGCGCCGCTCTCAGGTTTCGGTCTGTTCGCCGTTTAGTTGCACGAGCGCTCGCACGATGCGCGTCAGTTCGCGTACGGCCGCGTCGACTTCGTCGTGGGTCGCGTTATCGGTTTCCCCTAGCGCCCGGCGTAGTTCCATGACGCGCGGCTCGATGTCGACCGGCGGCGCGGCGTCTTTACCGGAAAGTTCGTCGGCTTGCGCACGGATGTTGGACGCGATTGTGTCGCCGAGGCTGCGCAGCGGTTCGCGCACGGCCTCGGGAGGGGCCACTCGCGCGCGCCGAGCGATGCGGGCGAGATTACGCGCGTAGCGCGCGCAGGCGTTGAGCACGAGGAGCCGGTGACGCACTGCGCTGCGGCCTGTGCCCGATAGCCGCCCGGCGCCGAGCGGTCGTGCGCGAGCCAGTATATCCGTCAACGCTCGATCGAGGTCGCGGGCGTCGGCCGCCGGATCGTCGTCGTCCTCGGCCGGCTCGCCGAGGCGCTTCGCACTGCGCTCAATCACGGTTGCGAGCGTGCCGAGGAGCGCCGCGGCACTGCTGCCGAGTGCCTCGCGCGTGCTCGTCGGCAGCACGAACGTCGCGACCAGTACGCCGATCGTGCTCCCGATCGCCGTTTCGATCAAGCGCAGCAGTAAGAGTGAAGGGCTGAACATTCCGAGGATCAGATAGAGCAGCGCGAGCAATGCGGTGATGAAGAAGACGAAGATGCCGTACGAGGCCCCGAAGAAGTACATCGCGCCGAACATGAAGATGAACAGGAGGAAAAGCTGCAGCGTGTGGTCGTGCCCGACCACGAACACGATCGCCAGACCGCCGACGATGCCGAGCGCCGTCCCGAGCGATCGGGATACAGCGCGCGCGCGCGTTTCGCCCGACGATTGCGCTCCGGAAAAAACGACGAAGGCGGCCAGGACCGCCCAATACCAGCGCTGCGGCGATAAGAACTCGCCGCAGACCAAAGCCAAGGTCGAGGCCAACGTCACCTGAATGGCCTGCCGGGTCGCGGGAGTCAGTCGCTGCGCGAAGCCCCCCGACCTGCGCGGCCGCGCGGGACGCCGCGTTTGCGGAGATTTTGGCGGCTTGGGTATATTGGCCGGACTCTGCTGCGCCTCGATGCCGTCCATCGCGACGGCAGCGGCGCGAATCGCGCGCAGCGCGCCCGTCGGTAAGCGGCGGCCGCCGCCGTTTGCAGTCGCCGCACGTGGTAACCCTCGGCGCAAGGAATCGATCGCGGCCACGATCTGCAGGCCGCGGTCCGGCTGCGCGTGCACCGCGGCGAGCGCACGCGAGACGAGGTTTTCCGTCGACAGCTCGGCATCGAAGAGCGTCAAGCGAAGCGTCGTTTTTTCCGCGTCGCTGAAGTTGCCGCTTTCACCGAGCCGGTCTTCGATTGCCAGAGCCGCATCTTTGAGGAGGTTGATTTTCCGGCGTAACCGCCGCCGTGGGCGGTCGTCCCAGTTATTCGCCTCAAGTGCTGCCGGTAGCGCATCGAGTACGGCGCGTTCACGCGCTCGAAACGTGGCGACGGCGCGGCGCACGATCTGCTGCGGCCGGTCGGGGAAGATGATGAATCGCAGGATAAAGGTGCACGCGGTGCCGGCGCAGATCGCGGCGATTGACCACGGCAGTTGCGCGAGCGTCGCTCCGAGAAAGATCGAAAAGAAGTAACCGAAAAAGGCAAGCGTTCCGAGCGCGCTTGCGCGCGGGCCGGATCCACGCAGGACAACCGCGCCGAACATGATCGCCAAGAAAGCGACGTCCGAGACGATGCGATCATGGCCGATGAGCGCCCCGAGCACGAGCGCGCCGCTGGCCGGAAGCGGCAAGAGGGCCGTGGTTGAGCGGCGCGTTTTTGCATCCGCGTCCCGGACGCTGATCGACGATATCTCGGCGATGATCGCCGCGAGAATCTCGATCGTGAAGGGCGCGTGCGCGAAGCGAACCGCCAGTTCGGCCGCGCCGACGGCGGCGGCAACGCCGAGCGTCGTACGAGCGGCCGTCCCGAGGCGTTGCAAGCCGGGGTCGGACGCGGCGATGCGGTCCCAGGCGCTCTGCATGCGTCCGCCGCGGCGAAGGGGGCCGCCGGTCAGCTGTGAGGTGCCCAGATTCAACGTGCGCTGTCCACCGAGAGGGTCTTGCCCGAAATTGGGTGCCGGGAAGGCGACAGGCGCGGGCGCGTTTCGCGCGCAACGCCCGTCGCAATGACGTTCGCGCACCCGCTCGCGCTCACGCTCGCGCTGCTCGTCGCGGCGGCGCTGTGCCGGCTCTACGTCGCGATCGAACACCGTTCGCGTTCGCAAGCATTCGCCTATTCCAATCTCACTTTCGCGCTCGAAGCGCTGCGCCCGGCGCGCTGGCCGACGGCTCTGCTATTCGCCGCCTACGCCTGCGCGTGCGCCGTACTCGCCTTTGCGCTTGGCGGTCCGCACCTGGTCGCGCGCGTGCCGACACACGACAGTACGGTCGTGCTGTGTATCGACACCTCGGGCTCGATGCGGGCGAACGATCTCGCCCCATCACGCGCCGATGCGGCCCGCGCGGCGGCGCAAGTTTTCAGCGACGCGGTACCCAGCGGAACGCGCATCGGCATCGTCACGTTCTCGAGCGGCGCCAACGCGATCCTTGCCCCGACGGACGACATCGACGCCGTTCACGAGGCGCTGGCGCGCATCCCGCCGCCTGACGGCGCGACCGCGATCGGCGATGCGCTCTCGGTCGCCGCGCAAGAGATGCCGCCTTCAGGACGCCGCGTGATCGTCTTGCTGACCGACGGCGTCAACAACCGCGGCGCCGATCCGATCGTGGTTTCGCAGAGCATCGGCGCGCACGGCATCCGCATCGAAACGGTCGGCGTCGGTTCGAGCGGCAGCGGCGAATTGATCCCCGGCACGAACGAGCAGGCCGACCTCGACGCGCAAGCGCTGCAGTCGATCGCCGCCAACGGAAGCGGCCGCTACGTCTCCGCCGGCGACGCCGGTTCCCTAACGGGCGCGTTTCGCAGCCTCGCCTTCGAAACGGTCTGGGAGAAGCACCGCATCGACGCCAGTTTCCCCTTCGCCCTCGGCGGCGGCGCCCTCTTACTCGCGACGCTCTTGTGCGGTTTCGGGCTCGGCAAGTTTTCGTAGCAGCGTGCCGGACTTTGTCCGACGGACGACCCTCGAAAGCCGCGCGAGCTTGCCGCCCGACTGGGCGAGTACGGCTGCCGGCGTCCTGCGCGAAGCTCACATCGAGATGGGCCGATAGGCTGCTCTAACGGCTCTTCTGGCAATCAGAACCGTGAATCGTTCGACTCGAACAACCAAAACGCCAATCCGACTACGTCGTTCATTGCTGCTTCCAACCCCGTGGGCAGCGCGCCGGCGTTGAGTTGTACATATACGATCACCGACCAGCAAGGCCATAGCGCGACCTACACGGTGAACGTCGCGGCCAGCTAAGTCGTCGTCTTCGCCTAATCGCGCCGTTTTCAACGTCGCAACAGACCCACGTCCGCTGATGTCGGAACGACTTCCATACATGTGACTTCACATGAGTTGAACGATCGCTCGAGCTTGGCGACAGAACGCCTCCTCTCAAGAACCTACGGGATGGCGCCGACGTTGTCGTCCATCGGATCGGTGCCATTCGGCGGCCGGGGATGGGACCCATAGCGCGTGAAGCCGCCTCGATCCGTTGGTATAACAGCGAGCATGAACGATCGTGAAGATCCTCCAACCCGTCCCCGCTCTCCGGGTGACGCATCTCGGCGCGGGCTCGAAAGTCTGCATGACGGCAAGGAACATCCGACCGAAGGGGAGATTCTGCCGGAGCACGATGAGAACATCAGCGGCCCGACCCCGGGCGAAGCGCATCGCGGCGGCCCGCTGCCGAACGAAAAAAAATAGCGCGACACGCGCCGCGCGGTTGATCGCGTGTAGCGCCGTCCGAGATGAGGCCAGTCGGGCGTTGGGCGAGCCGCTTCCAAGGCGAACCTTCGCGCTGAAATCCGGGTTTTGAGTCAGGCATGAGCCGCGGTTTTCAGCCGCTGATCGAAGCGTGGTTCGGCGCGCATTTTGCGTCGCCGACGGAACCCCAAGTGCAAGGCTGGCCCGAGATTTTGGCGGGTCGCGATGTGCTTATCTCGGCGCCGACCGGGTCGGGTAAGACGCTCGCAGCTTTTCTGTATTCGCTCGACGACATAGTGCGGCGCGCGGCGCAGAGCGAACTTCCCGATGCGACGCTCGTCGTTTACGTTTCGCCTCTCAAAGCGTTAACGAACGACGTCCGCAAAAACCTGGAAACGCCGCTGGCCGAAATTCGCGCGCTCGCCGATGCGCGCGGCATCGAACTTACGCCGATTCGCACGGCGGTGCGTACGGGCGACACCCCGGCCAGCGAGCGGGCGCGCATGCTGCGCAAACCGGCGCACGTGCTGGTCACGACGCCGGAATCGCTGTACATCTTTCTGACCGCCGAGCGTTCGCGCGCGACCTTGAAATCGGTGCGCACGATCGTCGTCGACGAAATCCATGCGATGGCGGGAGACAAGCGCGGCGCTCATCTCGCGCTGAGCTTGGCGCGGCTCGACCAGCTCGTCACTTCGAACGGCGGCGTTAAACCTCAGCGCATCGGTCTTTCGGCGACGGTCAAGCCGATCGAGGACGTCGCCGCCTTTCTGAGTCCGAGTGCGAAGGTCGTCGACGTCGGGCATCGCCGCCCGATGGAGATGCGGGTCGAAGTTCCCGGCGACGAGTTGGCGCACGTCGCTTCGAACGAGATGTGGGCGGAGATTTACGATCGCATCGCCGCGCTGATCGAAGCCCACCGCACGACGCTCGTCTTCGTCGGCACACGGCGGCTCTCCGAACGCGTCGCCTTTGCGCTGCAGCAGCGTCTGGGAGAGGGGATCGTCGTTCCGCATCACGGCAGCCTGGCGCGCGCGACGCGCCTCGCGGCCGAGTCGCGTCTGAAGGAAGGCGCTCTGCGCGCCGTCGTCGCCACCGCATCGCTCGAACTCGGAATCGACATCGGTTCGGTCGATCTGGTCGTCCAGATCGGTTCGCCGCGCTCGATCGCGGTCGGCTTGCAGCGCATCGGCCGGTCGGGTCACTGGATCGGCGCGAAACCCAAGGGCGTCCTGTTTGCGACGACCCGCGACGAACTGCTCGAATGTGCCGCACTCGTGCGTGCGATCCGCAGCGGCGCGATGGACCGGCTGCGCATCCCGACCGCGCCGCTCGACATCCTCGCCCAACAGCTCGTTGCGATCTGCGCCTCGGCGGACGACTGGCGCGAAGATGAACTGTTCGCGCTCGTCCGCTCGACCTATCCGTACAGCGATCTCGCCCGCGCCGATTTCGACGCGGTACTGACGATGCTTGCCGATGGCATCGCCACTTCGCGCGGCCGCAGCGGCACGTTCCTGCATCGCGATCGCGTCAACGGCCGCGTGCGCGCGCGGCGTGGCGCGCGCATGGCGGCGATCGTCTGCGGCGGCGCGATTCCTGATCGGGCCGACTACGCCGTCGTCGCGGAGCCCGATGGCGTGCAGATCGGCACGCTCGACGAAGACTTTGCGATCGAAAGCATGGCCGGCGACATCTTCCTGCTGGGTCAGACCTCGTGGCGCATCCGTCGCGTCGAGGCCGGCACGGTGCGCGTCGAAGATGCGCTCGGCGCGCCGCCGTCGGTCCCGTTCTGGAACGGCGAAGGGCTCGGCCGGACGATCGAACTCTCGACCGAAGTCGCGCGCCTGCGGGTTGCGATCGACGAGCAGGACGACGTTGCGGCTGCCGCGATGCTCGAAACGCAATGCGGACTCGATCGCGCCGGGTCGCTGCAAAGCATTGCGTACGTGCGCGCCGCAAAGGCGGCGCTCGGCGTCATTCCGAGCGATACGGCGATCGTCGCCGAGCGTTTCTTCGACGAAGGCGGCGGCATGCAGCTGGTCGTGCACGCCCCCTTCGGCGCGCGCATCAACCGCGCGTGGGGCTTGGCCTTGCGCAAACGGTTCTGCCGCTCGTTCAATCTCGAGCTGCAAGCGGCCGCAACCGACAACGGCATCGTCATCTCGCTCTCCGAACAACACGCCTTTCCGCTCGATGCCGTGTTCGCGTTCGTGAAATCGGCGAGCGTCGAACACGTACTGACCCAAGCGCTGCTCGCCGCGCCGATGTTCGGCGCGCGCTGGCGCTGGAACGTGACGCGCGCGCTCGCGGTCCTGCGCCGCTACGCCGGCCGCAAGGTCGCACCGCAGATCGTGCGCATGCGCTCGGACGATCTGCTGGCCGCTGTCTTTCCCGATCAGGCGGCGTGTCCGGAAAACTTGAGCGGCCCGGTGCGCATCCCCGACCACATCCTCGTGCGCGAAACGATCGACAACTGCTTGCATGAAGCGATGGACCTCGACGGTTTGCGAGCGCTTCTGGGCCGACTCGAAGGCGGCGAGATCGCGACGTATGCGGTCGAGACGCCGACGCCGTCACCGTTTTCGCACGAGATACTCAACGCCAATCCCTACGCGTATCTCGACGACGCGCCGCTCGAGGAGCGCCGCGCCCGCGCCGTCGCGCTGCGTTCGGTCCTCGGCAGCAACGCCAGCGACGGCGTGGGCCTGCTCGAGCCCGCGGCGATCGAAGCGGTCGCGGCCGAATCGTGGCCGGACGTGCGCGACGCCGACGAACTGCACGACGCGCTGCTGACGCTCGTCGCGCTGCCGCCGGTCCCCGAGTGGCGACCGTACTTTGAAACCTTGCGTGACGCGCATCGCGCGACGGAGATGTGCGTAAGCCCGCACGGGGCCGACCCAAAGGGCCGCCCCGTGAGCGAGGCGGACGCACGGCTATGCGATGGTCGTGCCGAGCGAGCATTTGCCGGTTACGCGAGCGCAACGCAGCAGCCGTCTGTGCGTTTTTGGGTGTCGGCGGAACGGCTCGCTCTGTTCGCGCTCGTGCATCCCGAAGCGCTCGCCGAGCCGCCGGTCATGGCCGTCCCGCCCGAATCGCCCCTGCCGCAAACCCGCGAAGCGGCGCTAGCCGAAATCGTGCGCGGTTGGCTCGAATCGAGCGGTCCGGAAACCGTTTCCGCACTGGCCGCGCGTTTTGCCGCCGGCGAGGATGCGACCCTACTCGCGTTACTGCAGCTTGAAACCGAAGGACAAGCGCTGCGCGGTCGCTTTCACACCGGCGCCAACGAAGAGTGGTGCAACCGCCGCGTCCTGGCGCGCATTCATCGGCGCACGCTCGGGACGTTGCGCCGCGAGATCGAGCCGGTCACGACGGCCGCTTTCGTGCGCTATCTATTCCATTGGCAGCATGCGACGCCTGGCACGCGGCTGCATGGCGTCGACGGCACGTTGCACGTCATTCGACAGCTCGAAGGTCTCGAAGTTCCCGCCGCCGCTTGGGAGACGCAAGTTCTGCCGCGCCGGGTCGCCGGATACAAACCCGAATACGTCGACAAGCTCGCTCAGTCCGGCGAAATCATGTGGGGCCGTCTCTCGCCGCACCCTGCGCTCGCAGCGACGGCGGCCGGCCCATCCGTAGCCGACGGTCGCTCGGGGCCGCGGGCAGACCGTGCTGAACGCGGGGCGGCGGCGGCCGGTGCTCGACCCGAGCCGTTGCCGGACGGCGTGCTCGTCGAATGTCCGGCCGCTGATAGGCCGCGCCGGCGTAAGGTCCGGCCGACCAAACTGGTTCCGATCTCGCTGTTCGCGCGCGACGGCGCCGACACGCTCGTGGCGCGCGGGGGCGTCGACGAAGGCGCGCTCTCGCACGCTGCGTACGACGTGCTGGCCGCCATCCGGCGCCGCGGCGCGCCGTTCTTCACGGAGATCGTGCGCGACGCTCACCGCCTGCCGGCAGAAGTAGAAGAAGCGCTGTGGGAATTGATCGCTGCGGGACTCGTGACCGCCGACGGCTTCGACGCCCTACGCGCGCTGGCCGATCCCAAGCGCCGTCTCGGCGAAAAGGCGCGTTCCGCGCGCCCGCGTTTTTCGAGCGGCCGTTGGACGACGCTCGAAGCACTGCGTGAGAGCGTCGACGTCGAATCGTTCGCGCGCCGTCTGTTGGCGCGCTACGGCGTCGTGCTGCGCGACATCGCCAAACGGGAACCGCTCGCCCCGCCCTGGCGCGATCTGCTGACCGTCTTGCGTCGCCTCGAAGCGCAAGGCGAAATCCGCGGTGGCCGTTTCGTCTCAAGCTTCATCGGTGAACAATTCGCCCTCCCCGAGGCCCTCGACGCCCTACGCGCCATTCGCCGCGCCGGCGCGGCCGGTGAAATGCCCCCCGTCCCATCGGTCGACCCGCTGCACGTCGTTCTGGCTCTCCTGCCGAGTGAAACGGCGCGCACGGCAACGGAAGACGAGTCTACGGCGATGCGCGCGCTTTCCTAAGTGCGCGAGTCGTTGCGGCGTAGACGATAAACCAACGTCGCTGCCAGCTCAGCACGCGACGGCGGCGCGCTCATCATGTTGAAGCGATCCCCTTTTCCTGTTCCACCTTGCTTCCGTCTGAAGTAATGGTCTCTTTGTAAATGAAAGGAGCAACGGTTACCGGTAGCTCCGGCGGCCGACTGCCTCGGCGTACCGCCGACGCGGCAGCAATCCGTATCAATCACAATAGGGTTTTCGGCGCCTTGACGTTTTCGCGTGAGCCGCAGCTAACCGCTTACGCAGATCGATGTGCCGAGCGTCGTTGTGGGGACGGCGTAGCGCGACGCGTCGTCGTACTCGTCGGGGTGCGTCGAGTCGGCGAGCCGCTGAAAACCGATGCGATCGAAAGCGAGAGTCAAGCCGGCGCTGACGATCGCGTTGAGAAGGAGAGCTTCCAGGCCAATGTAGACGTTCACGGTCGCGTTCGCGATGTGCAGCGGAAACGTCGGTTTCACGCCGACCCGAAATGAGAGCCAGGTTCCGGCGAGCATGGCGATCGCCCAGCCCCACAAGAGCGCGTTATGATGGAACATGCGCCGGTGCAGGCCGAGCGCGAGCGCGGGGAAGGTTTGCAAGATCCAGATGCCGCCCAGGAGTTGCAAGTCGATCGCGTACTGTAGCGGGATCGCGATAATGAAGCCGAGCGCACCGAGCTTGACGACGAGTGAGGCCACCTTCGCGACGGCGGCTTGTTGCGCGTCGCTCGCGTCGCGGCGCAGGTAGGCCTTGTAGACGTTGCGCGTCCACAGGTTTGCGGCGGCGATCGACATGATCGCGGCCGGCACGAGCGCACCGATCGCGATCGCGGCAAAGGCAAACCCGACGAACCACGACGGAAACATCGCGCGCAAGAGGGCCGGTACGGCGGCCGTCGGCGAAGCGATGCGCACGTGCGCGGCAATCGCCATGAATCCGAACAGCGCGAGCACTCCGAGCAAGAGCGAGTAGAGCGGCAACAGCGCAGCGTTGCGGCGAATGACCTCCGCGCGCGTCGCGGCGAGTATTCCCGTGATCGAATGCGGATACATCAACAGGGCGAACGCCGAACCGAGGGCCAGGGTCGCATACGGCCAGTAGCCGCTGGGCGCAAGGATGACGCTCACTCGCGGCGCGTTTGCTGCCGTCGCCGCTGCCGCGACATGACCCACGGCTGAACCCGCGGCGAAAGCGTGCGTCGCCGCGGCGAAGATCGCGGGGATGCCGCCGAGCTGGCGCGGGATGACGATGAGCGCGGCGATCACGACGATGTAGATCATCGTATCCTTGACGAGCGCAATCAGCGCCGGCGCGCGCAAGCCGCTCGTGTACGTGTAGGCGGCGAGGATGATGAACGCGACGATCAGCGGTAGCTCGCGCCCGAGCCCGCTTCCGCCGATCCCCAGCGCCGCGATGACCGCCTGCATGCCGACGAGCTGCAAGGCGATGTACGGCAGGGTGGCGAGGATGCCGGTTACGGCGACGGCGAGTGCGAGGGTATCCGAACCGTAGCGGCCGCGCACGAAATCGGCCGGCGTCACCCAGTCGTGATGCCGGCAGACGTTCCATAAGCGCGGCATCAGCACGAAAGCGATCGGATAGACGAAAACCGTGTAGGGCAGCGCGAAGAATCCCATCGCCCCCTGCCCGTACATCGCGGCCGGAACGGCGATGAACGTATACGCCGTGTAGAGGTCGCCGCCGAGTAGAAACCAGGTCACCAGCACTCCGAAGCGCCGGCCGCCGAGTCCCCATTCGCCCAAACTGCGCAGATCGCCGCGTCGCCAGCGCGCCGCATAGAAACCGAGCCCAGTCACGAGCGCAAAGAACGCGACGAAGACCCCGACGGCCGTGACGTCGAGCATCGCTTAGCGGGTGCGCGCTGCGACCAGCGCCGTCAACGCCGTGCTAATGACCAGCCATGCGAATTGATACCAGTAGAAGAACGGTACGCCCCAGGCGCTCGGCAGCGCACGTGCGTACAGCGCAGGAAACAGTAAGCCGGCGAAGGGCGCAAGCAGAAGGACGAGCCACAGCTCACTGCGACGTCGCGACTTCATCGCAGTGAGGCCGCAGTCGATGCTTTGGCGTTAAGGGCTATGCAGCGGCGCTCCCTGTTGCGCAGGCTTGCCGTTCGAGGCCCAGTGCCGAGAAAAGGCGCACTTCATTGGGCACGTAGATGATCGCGTTGCCGTCCTGCGTCGCCAGGATGCCGTCGAGTTGCGCGCGCGGGATCAGGCCGTCGCGCACGAAGATGTCACGCACGTAGCGCTGCGCCGCGGCCGTCTGGTGTGCCCGGGTGCGCGTTCCGAAGAAATGGCCGCCGTCGGTCGTGGTGTAGAGGAAGCCGACCGTTACGCCGGGCGGCGCAACGACTTGATCGATGCGCCCGACCGTATCGGCGACGGTCGCGGGCGCCCGGGTTCCGGGCTTCTCTTGTGCCGGTCGCTGTTGGTGCATGCCGATACCCAGATATGAGTCCAAGCAATGTCCGTTATGCGAAGGGACCAGAGCGACCGCCAGTATGAGAGCGAACATGCGCAATCCCACTCCTTTATGGAAACGTCGGCACGGTATTCGGCATGCTCCCACGCCGTCCCGGTGCTCGGCCCCGCAGACGATCCTGGTCGCCGCCCCGTACTGGTTCGGCGCCGCGCCGATGTCGCGCTATCCGGCGTCGCGCCCGTCGCTCGGGGGCAGGCGCGAGCGCGCCGCTGCGATAACGGCGACGGCAATGACGTCGAAAGCGCTGTTACGGTCGATAGCGCTTAGTTTGAGCCCGCTCATCTTAGCGGCGGCCTTTTTGCCGTCTAATCCGGCGCTTTCGCTGACGAGCGATTCCGTAACGGTACTCGATGTCGGCGGCCATATCGTGTCGACGGCCACCTTGTGTCCCGGGTACGAGTTCTCCCAACTAGGGATGACCGGTCCTAAAGTTTCCCCGGACCGGCACTGGATCCTGATCGACGTGCTCGGCCCGTACGAGCCCGGCAACGTCGGGCGAAATCATGCGCTGATTCAGATCGCGACCGGCCGGTTCATCATCTCGCCAAACTTCAAAACCTACGTCGCTGTGCCGGGAACCTTGCAGCCGCTTTCATGGGCCAGCGGCGAGCGAGCCGCATTGCGTTACGCCGACGGCTCGACGGCCGTCGTGCGCGATCCGCCGCTGCGCCCGATTCCGGCTCAAGAATGCGCGCCGCCGACGCCTCCCTAGGAGGGTATCGGACTTTGTCCGCTCGTCCGCTGCGGACGTATGACACCCGACGACGCGCGGATCGGCCGAGGGCCCAACGCAAAAGTAGGGCGGAGTCGAATCCCTAGTGACAGCAGGCACAGACGGCGCGTCGGCGAGAGCGCGTTGGGACGCGGGCGATTGAGCGGGAGCGGCGGGCGACGCTGCGGCGCCCGACGCGCCACAAGCGCACGTGGCGGCGGCGAGAGCGAGCGCTCAAACGTGGATCGAGCGACATCATCGGGGCGGCCTCCTTGTCGCTTTGTTCGACCGCGCGCGACCATCACTTACTAGTGACAAGAAACCTTTGCACAACGGCGCGACGGCGCGAGCGCGCTTCAACGTCTCCCAGCTCGCCCGGCAGGCGAGCATCCATACGGGAAGGCGTTCGACACGGAGGCCGGGTGTGCGGGGTGCGGGGCGGATGTGGCGAAGCGAAGACCATGGAAATCGTCGAAGAAGTGTTGCGCCTACCCTCGCCGGCGCCCAAGCCTCAGTCGCTCGCCTTTGACGGAACGTTGTTGTGGATGGGTTCGCGCGAGACACGTCAACTCTACGCCCTCGATCCCAAGACCTGGACGGTGCGCGAAGAGGCGGCCGCTCCCGGAACGCCGTGGGGCATGACGGTCGTCGGCGACGAATTACGGGTGCTGTGCGGCCAAGGCGACGACGACACGCGCATCATCCGCCGTTTCATTCCCGGTCACGGCTTCAAAGGCAATGACGTCGTTCCGGCTCCCGGCGGCACGGGCTCGCAGCTTTCGTACGATGGAGACCGGCTCTACGTCAGCCAATTCTACAATCGCAAAATCATTTCACTCGACGACCGCGGCACCGTCGGAACAACGGTCACGCTCGGTCACGACATCTGCGGCCAGGTCGTCGTCGGCGGGTGCTTCTACTGCGTCACGACCGACGACGAGAACAGCGACGACTATTGGCTGACGCGCGTCGATGCGCGTAAAGGAACGCCCGCGATGAGCGACCTCGCGCGAATTCCCTTCGCCGCGCGCGCCCTGGCGTACGACGGCGAGCGCTTTTGGACCAACCACCGCGATGCCGACCAGATCGTCGCCTTCAAGGCTCCGCTGGAATAGTCAGCGCGGCAAAGACGGGCGTGGCTTTGCCGGCCGCCCAACGCTGCGGCCGAGTGCTAACCGCTCTGTTTCGGTGGCGGCCGGGTCCGGGTTTAGCGCCTGGCTTAGTACGATATCGTCGTATCGTCCGCGCCGTGTACACCTGAGGAAGGAGTCTCAAACCACTATGCCACCCGAAGTTTGGACCAAAGCCGGGCAGGTTCCCAGTTCAGCGGGCGACGGAGACCTCCGGTTGATGCAGGAGCGCCGGATGGTATCGGTCGCTGAACCGGCACCGTTCGGTCTGTTCGCCTTCGCCATCGGAACAATTGTCGTCGCCGTCGTGATCAGCGGGTTCGAGCCATTGAATTCAATGCCCGCCGCCATTCCGATGGTGGTGTTCGTGGCCGGTGTGGGACAGTTCATCGCGGGCTTGTATGGGTTCGCCAGAAGCGATACGTTTACCGCGACAGCTTTTTGTAGCTACGGCGCGACTAATGTGTACGTCGGGACATTTTACTGGATGGTAAATGGCGGACGGATCTTCGAAAACCGACCTGAGT
>JALYUD010000049.1 GCA_030853905.1 Vulcanimicrobiota bacterium | reverse complement strand
GACCGCGGACGTGCGACATGCTGCCGGTTTTGGCAAAGACTCGTCCCGCCGCGGGAGTGCCAGCGATGCCTTCGATCGTGCCGCGTGCGCCGCCGACCGGCAGCGAATCGAGCACGAGTTGCCGGTTGGGTCCGCTCCAATCGTGCTGCAGGATCGCCACGAGATCGCGCGGCGTGATGCGATCGTACTGCGAGAGGCCGCTGCCGTCGGCAAGCGTGGTCGTCGCGGGGTCGACGCCGATCGATCGCAGCCACGTCCGTTCGTACGCGGTGCCGGTTTCGGTCGTTCCCGGCTTGCCCGCTGCGGCGAAGCCGACCTGACGCAGTAGCATCTCGGCAACGAAATTGTCGCTCGGAATCCAGAAACGCGGACCCAAAAACTGCGCGAGCGACGGCGATTCGTGCGTCCACAGCGGCCTCTCTGCAAAACCTTGCGCCGCGGTGCGCCGGACGGGCGCGTCGGCTGGACCGATAACCGTGAACCGGTTCAGCGTCAACCCGTCCGCTCGCAGCGCGTCGGTCAGTGCGCGCTGGGCATAGGCGACCGGATCGTAGACGGCGGCATCGATCGATTCGGCCCGCGCACCGAGGGGAATCGTGCCGACGACTTCCAGGCACCCGCCCGGCGCAACCGCAACATCGACGGTCGATTCCGCCGCGCGAGGCCCGGTCGAAGCGTTTGGTTCAACAGCGATGAAGTTTGGAAGTGCGGCAACGCAGCCTTCGATCGGCGTCCCAACGAAAGCACCTAAGCCCGCCGTCACCCCCGCGCGAGACCCGACGGTGAGACCGGGCGAAACGGTAAGATGGACGACGTTCTCCTCCAGCGCGATCGCCGCAATCCGCGCGGCGTACGATTGAGCGAAGTCATCCCAAACCCATCCGGCCGGATATGGAGTTTCATCGAAGTGCGAGTCGTCGATAGAGACTCCGAGCAATGGCGAAATCCGTTGCGTAGCGACAAGGCGCGCCGCATCTTGCAGATCGCGATCGCTTAGGAATGGATCGCCTCCGGCGCGGAGCACGACCGAATCGAACGGTCGAGTCGACGCCGATACGTCACGTACCGTCAGGTCGAGTTCCGTCCGAAAGCGAAATGTCGGTCCTAATTTTTCGAGCGCCGCGCTTCCGACAAGAAGCTTCAACGTACTCGCCGGTTGAAATTCTTCGTCGGCATGTCGCTCGTACAACACCTCACCGGTCCCCGTGTCGACGGCGAGCACGCCGACGTGTGCACCCCGAATCGCCACCGCGCCGGACAACTGCGCGTCGAGATCGCGCGACAGCGTCGCCACCGCATCGGACGTCCACGCGACGCCTCCAATCGCCGGCGTGATCATCGCGGAGGTTTGGGCGTCGCCGAACCTTAGCGTCGCGATCGCGAAGCAGACCGTGAGAGGAGCGATGCGCGCAACGACCGTCGTAGCGGTTCGTGCCAACGTCACGATGCGCCGCAGATCAGCGCCCCAATTCCATGAGGTGTCGCTCGCATATCGCCGGTAAGTCGAACGTGCCGGTAGTCACTCAAATCGATCTGCAGCCTCCCGTTTCGCAGACGACCACGCACCTTGCAGCAGGCCGCCTCGCGGCGATCATGCCGTCTTGCGGCGTTCGGCCACCCGCGTAGCGACGAACGCCGCGACATCGCTCGGCAGGGTGCCGCGGCCGAAGCCGGCGTCGTAGCCCAGTTCGGCTGCGAGCAAGTTCGTCATGCGCGGGCCTCCGGCGATCAGCACGATGTCGTCGCGCATGCTTTCAGCTTCGAGTAGTTCGGCGAGCGCGGTGAAGTTGGTGATGTCGCTGCCTTTTTGGGTGACGACCTGCGAAGCCAGGAGGGCGTCGACGCGGTTCTCCTTCGCGAAGTCCACGAGCGCTTCGACCGAAATCTGGCTGCCGAGATTGAAGGTGATGAACTCCTTGTAGCGTTCGAGTCCGTAGTCGCCCTTGTAGCCCTTCATGTTGAGGATTGCGTCGATGCCGACCGTGTGGGCGTCGGTCCCGATGCACGCGCCCGCGATGCGAATCTTACGGCCGACGCGTTCGCGAATGAAGGCATCGATCTCGTCGAGCGACATCGCGTGAGCTTTGGCCGACGGCGCGACGATCGCAGCGGCGTCGACGGCGACCGGCGTGCTCGCATAGACGACGAAAAACGAAAACCCACTCGCGATCCGCCGCCCTTCGGCGACCGCGACATCGGAAAATCCCATCTTCGCAACGAGCTGCCGCGCCGCTTCATCCGCCGCTTCACTCCACTCGAGCGGTAACGTGAACGAGAGCTGCACCTTGCCGTCGTCTTGGGTGTCGCCGTAGGGTTTGACGTAGGTGCTCATCAGGCGACCGCGGCCGGCGCGAGCGCCTCTTCGAAGGGGTTCCAATAATCGGGCGCCCGTTGGAAGACGCCGTCGCAGCCGCGGCCGCCGGCGGCCGTGCGCGAGACGTCGGCAAAGGTCTTGGCTTCGATCGAGGCCATCAGGCCGCGGTCGGCGACGCGTTCGAGTAGAGCGTGCGCCTCATTGAGCACGCTGTGCGCGCGGCGTTCGACGATGCCGTTCTCTTTGAAGGTGATCTCCTCGCCGAGATGGCGCGCGGTGTTCATCACGTAGCGCGCATTTTCCAGTGCGAGCGCGCGGTCGCCCAAGAACGGGGTGTGGATCGCCTCGGTCATCATGCCGCAGAGATGGATCGTCTGCTGCGTCATGACCGACGTCAGGTTGAACATCGCGTCGATCAGATGACCCTTGAAAACGTCGCCCGTCATGTGTTTGGTCGGCGGCATGTATTTGAGCGGCGCGGCCGGGAAGCACTGGCGCGCGAGCTGCGCTTGCGCGAGGGCAAACAAGAACCCGTCTTGGAGTGACGGGTCGATCTCGTACGCGTCACCGAGGCCGATCTGCGCATCGGGCATGCCGGCGCCGTGCGCGAACGCTTCATTGATGAACTGCGAAGCGAGCACGGCCGGCGCCTGTTCGACGGCATCGGCCGTCGTGAGGTAATTGTCCTCGCCCGTGTTGATGATGATGCCCGAGCGGGCGTTGAGCATGCGCGAAAAATGCTGGTCGACGAAGGTGCGCTGCATGTTGATGTCGCGGAAGAGGATGCCGTACATCGAGTCGTTGAGCAGCATGTCGAGCCGTTCGAGCGCGGCCATCGTGGCGATCTCCGGCATGCACAGGCCGCTGGCGTAATTGGTCAGCATCACGTAACGTCCCAGGCGCTCGGAGACGGCGTCGAGCGCCTCGCGCATGATGCGGAAGTTTTCCTGGGTTGCATAGGTGCCGCCGAAGCCTTCGGTCGTCGCGCCGTAGGGGACGAAATCGAGCAGCGATTGACCGGTCGAGCGGATGACCGCGATGATCTGCGCGCCGGCTTCGGCCGCGGCGACGGCGGCCGTGCGATCCTCGTAGATGTTGCCGCTGGCGACGATCACGTAGAGCAGCGGCGGTGGCGATTGCGGCAAGCGTTCGAGCAGCCGCGCGCGCTCTTCGCGGCGCCCGTCAATCCGCCCGAGCGCCTGCGCGACGTACTTTTCGAGCGCACCGCGGGCGGCCGCTTCCGGGAC
>JALYUD010000041.1 GCA_030853905.1 Vulcanimicrobiota bacterium | reverse complement strand
GCGGCACCGGTTGCCGTGTCGAGCCGCCCTTGCACGAGGTCGGCCTTCGTCAGCCCCTTGTCGACGACGGCGCTTTGCTGGAAAAAAATCATCCATGGCGTGACCGTGGCGCCGATGTTCGCCAAGACTAAGGTGAGGAACGCCGTTCCGAAGCCGCCGGGAAGCGGCCCCCACGCAGCGAGGGCGTGCCCGAGCGCCGCGCCGCTGGGATGAGCGTAGAGGGCCGCCGGAATGAACAGGAGATTCCCCACCGCAAGCCCCAGCAGCAAGCGTTCCCAGGTCACGTACCGCCGCGTCATCAGGCCCGCGGCGACCAGCGCCACGCCGAATCCGACCGACACGGGGGGCGGCACTCCGAAATACAGACCCGCCGCCGAAAGGGCGATGAACTCCGTCGCCAAGGTCAGCACGTTGCCGACGACGAGATCGCCCATGGCGAAGTAGCCCCAGAACGAACCGAAGCGCTCGAAGATCAGTTCCGCGTGCCCGCGATGCGTCGCGACGCCGAGGCGAACGGTCATCTCCTGCACGACGAATGCCATCGCGAACGTCAGCACGATGAACGGCACGAAAAAGCCGACGCCGTACATGGCGCCCGTCGTCGCATACGAGAGCATGCTCGGCCCATCGTTCTCACCGAGCATGACCAGGATGCCCGGCCCCGCCAACAGCAGCAACAACCAGAGCGGCCGTTTTGCCGCGCGAGCGCGCGCGATGGCCCGGCGATCGCGCGCCCGCAACAGGTCTTCCCGCATGCCGGCGTCGACGCTCATCCGGGCAGCGGAAAAGGTTGCGTCGAGCGCGGGGACGGCCGCTCTCACCGGACCTTTCTCATCCCGGCGTCCTCGCGAACGACACGGCAAAATTGCGCATCAATCATCGGTCAGCCGCAAATGTAGCATCAACTAAACTTCCGAGCAACACCTTCAACATGGCAATATCGGAACGAAGACGAACCCGGCGCAGATGGCTGGCGAGGGAAGCAACCGCTTCGTGCGCGCCCGAAAGGCGCGCAGCACCGAGATCGCCGAGGATTACGTCGAGCTGATCGGCGATCTGATCGAGGCGACCGGCGAAGCACGTGCCGCCGATATCGCACGCTCGCTCGGCGTCAAACAAGCGACCGTCAGTAACGTCGTTGCGCGGCTGATTCGCGACGGCTTCGTCACGGCGCAACCGTATCGTTCGATCTTTCTCACCGACAAAGGCAAGCGATTGGCCCGCATGTCGCGCGCACGCCATGCGGTCGTACAGAACTTTCTGCTCGCCCTCGGTGTCCCGCCCGACACGGCGGCCATCGACGCCGAGGGCATGGAGCACCATGTGAGCGCCGAGACGCTCGCGATCCTGGAGCAATTCACCGCCGGTCTGCAGCGCAGCTGAGCGCAGCTAGGCGCGTCGTACGAAACGATGATCCCCGAATCAATGGAACGAGGGCGTTTGTTCCGGGAGCCCGCGCTCGCGGGCTAACGTTGCAATGCGATTCAGTCCTTCGCAAACCTCGGGCAGGGGGATGACGTAACTCGTCCGCACCCAGCCGGCCAGCGACGGCGCGAAGATGTGGGCCGGGATCGCGACGACGTCGCGTTCCTCGAGCAGCGTCTCGGCGAAGGCCAGCGCATCACCGTCCGTGACGCGCACGCAGACGTAGAAGGCGCCCTCCGGTTGGATGTACTCGAGCTGCGTTTCACGCACCGCGGCCAGCACGCCGCGGTGCTGCGCGGCATACCACGGCTGCTGCGCGCCGAGCGCCCTCGCGGCGAATATCTCGAAAGCGACGCGTTGCGCGAACGTGCTGGCGCACGATGTGACCCAGCCGTGCAGCTTGACGAGGCTAGGCATCACTTCGAGCGGCGCGATCGCCCAACCCAGGCGTAAACCGGGCAACGCGTTCGATTTCGAAAGGGAATTGACGGCGATCGTATAGGGATACACGCTCGCGAAATCGCCGGCGTCGCCGACATACACGAGCTCACGATAGATCGCATCGTGCAGAATGTACACCGGTGGGCCACCGCGCCCCAGCAAAGCGGAAGCGATGCGTTGTACGGTGGCGCGCGAGATTACCCGGCCGGTCGGATTCGATGGCGAGCAGAGCACGATCAGGCGCGTGCGCGGACCGACCGCCTCTAAGATCGCATCGGCGTCGAACCCTTCGCCACCGCGCTGGTCGAGATCGAGGCGGCGCAGCGGAATCTTTTCAACCTGCGCGATCTTGACGTAGACCGGAAACGCCGGTTCGACGACCAGCACCTCTTCGCATGACGGATCGACCACGGCCCGCATCGTGAGGTAAACCGCTTCCTGCGAACCGTTCGTAATGCAGACGTTGTCGGGGCTGGAGAGCTGCGGATACCCGTAGTGGGCGGCGATCGCTTCGCGCAGGACGTGATCGCCGATATTGGTCGTGTAGCGGCAGCCGTGCTTAGCCGTCCAGCGCGTTGCTTCTTCGAAGAAATGCGCGTCGGGCGGCAACGTCGGCTCGCCTATGCCGAGGTTGAGCGAGGTCGGACGGCGCCGCCCGTGCAGTTCGCGGATCAACGATTCGCCGCCCGCGGAGATCGCCGGATTCATACCGCGACTCCGTATTCGCGAATGCTCGCTTCGAGCGACGTCTTGCGGTCGGTCGAGGCGCTGCGCTCGCCGATCACGAGCGCGCACGGCACGCCGTAACTGCCCGCTGAAAACGCTTTCGGCATCGTGCCGGGGATGACGACCGAACGCGGCGCGACGCATCCTTTGGCAACCAGTGCCTTATGGCCGCGCACGTCGACGATCGGCGTGCTGGCGGTCAGCACGACCCCCGCGCCGAGCACCGCTTCGCGACCGACATGAACGCCTTCGACGATGACGCAACGCGAGCCGATGAAAGCGCCGTCCTCGACGATCACCGGCTGCGCTTGCGGCGGTTCGAGGACGCCGCCGATCCCGACTCCGCCCGAAAGGTGCACGTTCTTGCCGATCTGCGCGCAGGACCCGACCGTGGCCCAGGTATCGATCATCGAACCTTCGTCGACGTACGCACCGATGTTGACGTAAGCGGGCATCAAGATCGTGCCGCGACCCAAAAACGAACCGTAGCGCGCCACCCCGGGCGGTACGCAGCGCGCCCCGAGTTGCGCGTAATTGCGTTTGGTCGGAATCTTATCGTAATACGAAGGCGGGTAGCGCAGCGCGGCGGCCAGTTCCCCTAGCGATTCGAGTTGGTCGAATCCGTTGCGTTCGGCCGCCGGCCCATCCGCCCGCGTTTCGCTGCCGCGATAGATGCCATACGCCCCAATTTCAGCTGTCTCGTGGCGTGCGAAGTACAGCAGGATGGCGCGCTTTACCCAGGCGTTCGTCGACCAGCCGCCGTCCCGCGGCTCGCAGGCCCGCAATGCACCGACGTCGAGCGCGGCGACGATCTCGTCGAGCACCTTGCCCTGCGCGCCACGGACGACCGACGGGCTCGACAAGCGTCCGCCGTCGCTCGACCGGTCCAACGCTTGCACCTCGTTACGCAGCCGCGCAATGTCCATCGCGCACGTGTAAGGGCCGCCGCACCGCAACTCCTCCGCAGACCGATCCTGCGGCCGGACATCCCGCACGCCGTCTCCGGGAACCACCCTCGATATGGCGAATGACCTCCGCCCGCCGCCGAGGAGTACGAGTGTCCAATAGTCGCGACGACCAGCAGCGCATCGACGCCATTCGCTTTCTCGCCATCGACGCGGTGCAGAAGGCCAATTCCGGTCATCCCGGTTTGCCGCTGGGGGCGGCGGCCATGGCCTACACGTTGTGGACGCGGCACCTCAGATTCAATGCGGCCGACTCGGCTTGGTTCGATCGCGACCGCTTCGTTTTGAGCGCCGGGCACGGTTCGATGCTTCTGTACGCCTTGCTCTACCTGAACGGCTATCCGCTGTCGCTCGACGACCTGGAGCATTTCCGGCAACTCGGCAGCAAGACGCCGGGCCATCCCGAGTTGCACCACACCGCCGGCGTCGAAGTGACGACGGGTCCGCTCGGGCAAGGCTTCGGCAACGCGGTCGGTTTGGCGATCGCCGAAGCGCAGCTCGCGGCGACCTACAACCGTGAGCAGACGATCATCGACCACCACACCTACTGCATCGCGAGCGACGGCGATTTGATGGAAGGCGTCTCGAACGAGGCGAGCTCGCTCGCCGGCCATCTGCGACTCGGCAAGCTGATCGTGCTCTACGACGACAACAAAGTGTCGCTCGCGGCGAGCACCGCCGTCACCTTCACCGAAGACGTCTGCGCCCGCTATGAAGCGCTGCAATGGCACGTGCAAGAGGTGACGCAGGACGACGGCAACGACGTGGCTGCAATCGACGCGGCCATTGCGAACGCCAAGGCGGATCCGCGGCCCTCGTTCATCGCGGTGCGCACGGTGATCGGCTACGGTTCGCCCAAAGCCGGCACGTTCGGCGCGCACGGCGAGCCGCTGGGGGCCGAGAACGTCGCCAAGACCAAAGAGGCTTTAGGCTGGCCGACGCAGCCGCTCTTTTACGTGCCCGACGACGTGCTAGCCTGGTGGCGGGAGAACGGTAAGCGCGGCGCGGCGCGTCAGGACGAGTGGAACCGCAGTTACGCGCAGTGGAAAGCCGCCAATGCGCGGCTCGAGGTCCAGCTCGAACGGATCCGCGACGAACGCCTTCCCGAAAAACTATCGTGGCCCACCTTCGACGCCCAGAATGGTTCCGTGGCCACGCGTGAAGCGGGCGGCACGGTCATGAACGCGATCGCCAAAGAACTGCCTGAACTTGTCGGCGGCTCGGCCGATCTCGATCCGTCGACGAAGACGTACCTGCGCGACTGCGGTGACTTCGGCCCGGGAAATTACGCCGGTCGCAATATCCATTTCGGCGTGCGCGAACACGCGATGGGCGCGATTGCCAACGGCCTTGCCGTACACAGCGGCATCGTGCCGTTCACGGCGACCTTTTTCAACTTCATGGACTACATGAAACCGGCCGTGCGACTGGCCGCGATCAACAAGAGCAAGACGATCTTCGTCTACACGCACGACTCGGTATTTTTGGGCGAGGACGGCCCGACGCACCAACCGATCGAACAGCTCGCCACGTTGCGCGCGACGCCCAATATGACGGTGATCCGCCCCGCGGACGCGCTGGAAACGCTCGAAGCGTGGAAGTTCGCGATCGCGCACGAGGGTCCGACGGCGCTCGTGCTGTCGCGCCAAAAAGTCCCGTTCTTGGGGGCGCGCGATGCCGCCGTCGCGCGGGGCGCCTACGTCCTG
Source organism: Vulcanimicrobiota bacterium (assembly GCA_030853905.1). GTDB lineage: Bacteria > Vulcanimicrobiota > Vulcanimicrobiia > Vulcanimicrobiales > Vulcanimicrobiaceae > Nyctobacter. The sequence goes on along the minus strand of JALYUD010000041.1, from coordinate 3,949 downwards.
CACGGCGCAGACGCCCGCGCGGATCTCGTGCTGATCGCGACGGGATCGGAAGTGTCCCTGGCGCTCGACGCCGCCAAACTGCTCGAGGAGCGCGGGACGACGACGCGGGTCGTCTCCATGCCGTCGATGGAACTGTTTCTGCAGCAGGACGAGACGTACCGCGAAAGCGTGCTGCCCGGTGACATGCGCGCGCGCGTCTCGCTCGAGGCCGGTTCGACGTTCGGCTGGGCGCGCATCGTCGGCGACCGGGGCCTAGCGATCGGGATCGACCATTTCGGCACGTCGGCGCCGGCCGCCGCGATCGCCAAAGCGTTCGATTTCACGCCGGACGCGGTCGCCCAAAAAGCCGCTGGGTTACTGGCGAACGCCCTTGCCTAGGGATTCGACTTCGTCGAATCTGTCGCGTTCGGCCTTCGGCCGATCCGCCCGTCGGAGCGGAACCGTTTCTTTCTTTCTCACCCTGCCGACCTAACGAAGGAGATCATCGTGGGAAACCAACTCAAGGCGCTGACGCAAGCCGGTCAAAGCATCTGGCTCGACAACATTCGCCGCAGCATGTTCGCTTCGGGCGAGTTACGCGAACTGATCGACGCCGGATTGCGCGGCATGACCTCCAATCCGACGATCTTCGAAAAAGCGATCGGCAGCGGGAACGATTACGACGAGCAGCTTGCCGGCCTGATCGGAACCGAGCGCGATGCCAACCGCCTCTTCGAAGCGCTGGCGATCGACGACATTCGTCATGCTTGCGACGCGTTTCGCTCGCTGTACGACAGCACCGGCGGCGGCGACGGCTTCGTCAGCCTGGAAGTGTCGCCGCTGCTCGCAGGCGACACGAAGCAAACCAGCGACGCGGCTAAACGGCTCTGGAAGATGGTCGACCGGCCCAACGTCATGATCAAGATTCCGGGCACGCCGCAAGGCATCCCCGCGGTCACCGAGACGATCGCGGCCGGCGTGAACGTCAACGTCACCTTGATCTTCGCGCTCGAAACGTACGAGGAGACGGCGAACGCCTATATCGCGGGCCTCGAAAAGCGGCTGGCCGGCGGTGGATCGATCGACCGCATCGCTTCGGTAGCGAGCGTCTTCGTCAGCCGCATCGACACCGCCGTCGACAAACTGCTCGAAGAAAAGGTCGCCAGAGGACAACTCGAGGCAAAAGCGCTGCTCGGCAAAACCGGGATTGCCAACCTCAAGCTGATCTACGAGCGCTACAAGAAAGTCTTCGAGAGCGACCGCTTCGAGAAGCTCAAGGCAGCCGGCGCCCACGTGCAGCGACCGCTGTGGGCGAGCACCGGTACGAAGAATCCCGCGTATTCGGATCTGCTCTACGTCGAAATCGTCGTCGGAAAGAACACGGTCAACACCGTGCCGCCGACGACGCTCGATGCGTTGTGCGATCACGGCACGATCGTCCCCGACGCGGTCGAAACCAATCTCGACGAAGCGCGACACACGATCGAAGCGCTCGCGCAGGCGCAAATCTCACTCTACGACGTCACCCAGAAACTGCAGACCGACGGCGTCAAGTCGTTCGCCGATTCCTATAACGCGATGCTCGCGGCGATCGAATACAAACAGCGCCAACTGGCGGGCGGTACGCAGCGAGTCGCGATTTCGCTCGGCAAAGCGGCGGCGCAGCCCGACGACGCGCTCGCCAAGCTTTCCCAGGACGATTTTCTGGCTAAGCTCAATAAGCACGACCCGTCACCCTGGTCGGTCGATCCCCAGCACGTCGAGATCATTCGCCACGCGCTCGGTTGGCTCGACTTTCCCCGTTCGGTGCTCGAGCGCGTCGACGAGCTGACCGCATTTGCAAGCGAAGCGGCGAAACTGTACACGCACGTCGTCGTGCTCGGCATGGGGGGCAGTTCGCTCGCGCCCGACGTTCTGCGCGCGACGTTCGGGAAGGTGCCGAACTACCCGCAGCTCCACGTGCTCGATTCGAGCGATCCGGAGCAGATTCGTACGCTCGAATCCTCGCTCGATCTCGCGCACACGGTGTTCATCGTGGCGAGCAAGAGCGGGACGACGACGGAGCCCGAGGCCTTCTTCCGCTACTTCTACGAGCGCGTCCAAAAAACAGTCGGAGCCGACAGCGCCGGCGCGCACTTTATCGCCATCACGGATCCCGGAACGCAATTGGCACGTGAGGCCAAGGACAGCGCCTTCAGCCGCGTCTTCGAAAACGATCCCGACATCGGCGGCCGTTATTCCGCGCTGTCGTACTTCGGCATGGTGCCCGCGGCGCTCGCCGGTTACGACGTGGCGGCGATCCTCGATCGCGGAGTCGGCGTGCTGCACGCGAACTCGCGCTCGACGCAAGTGGGTGATTCACTGGGCGTCCGCTTCGGTGCGACGATTGCCTCCCTCGCGAGCGCCGGCCGTGACAAGTTGACGATCGTCACGCACCCCGAGGTGAACGCCTTCGGTACGTGGGCCGAACAGCTGATCGCCGAATCGACCGGCAAGAGCGGCACCGGCATCATTCCGATCGAAGGCGAGGCGCTCGGACTTCCCTACGAATACGCCTCCGACCGCGTGTTCGTCTATGTCGGCGTCGGTTTGCCGGCGGGCGAACACGTCGGCGGTGCGATGGACGCCGGCGCCATCGAAACGCGTTTGCAGATGCTCGAAGAAGCGGGCCATCCGGTCATTCGCCTGGCGATGACCGACCGACTCGACATCGGCGAGCAGTTCGCTCTGTGGGAGATCGCAACCGCCGCCGCGGGCTCGGTGCTGGGCATCGACGCGTTCGATCAACCCAACGTCCAAGAATCGAAAGACAACACCAAACGGCTGCTGGCCGATTATAAGAAGACCGGCAAGTTCGCCGAGCCCAATGCCGCGTCGACCGATTCGATTGCACGCATCATGCCGCTGGCCGGTTCGCACGACCTGGCGCTCGGCAGCGATCTCGCGAGCGCGCTTTCGGCATTGCTCGGAACCGTGCGCGCGGGCGACTACGTCGCTTTCACCGCTTATCTCGAACGCGATGTCGATCACGAGCAGCAGCTGCACGACATTCGGCTGACCGTTCGCAATGCGCTGCGCGTCGCGACGACGGTCGGGTTCGGGCCGCGTTTTCTGCACTCGACGGGTCAACTTCACAAAGGCGGACCCAACAGCGGCGTCTTCCTGCAGTTGACGACCGACACGCCGGCGGACGCCGATATCCAGATTCCGGGCATGGCCACGTTCGGGACATTGCTGCGCGCGCAGGCGCTCGGTGATTTCGAGTCGCTCGATAAACGCAAGCGGCGCGGTTTTCGGCTGCATCTGACGGCGCCGCTGGCCGAAGGGCTCGAAGCGCTGGCTGAAGCGATCGACGATGCCGTCGCCGCTAAAGCGTAAGCGCGCTTGGCCTTCGGGCTCGTTGCGGGGGAGGCTACACTGATTCGCCGGGGACGCCCGCAATTTCGCATCACGCGAAATTGCTACTCCGTCACTTTTCGCTCCCGCGCATCGTGCGCTCCGCGAAAAGCTGACAGGCCCCGGCGAGTCAGTGTAGCCGCCCCCGCAACATCGCCTTCGTATGCTTTGGTACGTGACGTAGGGTGGGAGACTTGATGCAACTCGGAATGATCGGGCTGGGGCGGATGGGGGCGAATATGACGACGCGTTTGCTGCGCGGCGGGCATGAAGTCGTTGCGTTCGACTTTCAAGCGGCTGCGGTTGAAGGGGTCGCCAAAGAAGGGGCGGTCGGCGCGGCATCGCTTGCTGATCTCGTCGCGAAGTTGCGGGCGCCGCGCGCGGTGTGGATCATGGTGCCGGCCGGGAAACCGACCGACGATACCGTCGCGGCGCTGCTGGACGTTTTGCAACCCGGCGACGCGATCATCGACGGCGGGAACTCGAATTTTCGCGAGTCGCAGGCGCGCTATCGGCTGGCAAAAGACAAGGGGGTCGCCTTCATCGACGCCGGCACGTCGGGCGGCGTGTGGGG
>JALYUD010000036.1 GCA_030853905.1 Vulcanimicrobiota bacterium | reverse complement strand
ACCGTCGGCAGCGGCGCAGCGGCGTCGCGTACGGACGCAGCGGCGTCACCTACGGGCGCAGCGGCGTTGCCGGGGGGCGGAACGGGCGGCGTGCCCGGCACGGCCTCGCCGGGCGCAGGCGATTGGGAGCGCGGCTCTGCGGGCGGAGTGCGCTGGTCCGGCGGCGGTGCGACGGCCGAACCGTTCCTTGGAGGCAAAACGGCCGCGCCGGCTTCCAGCAACGCGACGCGCGTCGCCAACGCTTCCAAACTCGAGTCTTCGCTTTGCACGACTAAACGAAGCACGGCCGTTTCAATTTCGAGCCGCGGATTGCCCGACGACCGTCCGGCCGCGAGCGCGTCGGCCAGGAGCCGCAGGCCGCGCACGAGCTTGGGCTGGGGGACGGTCGCCGAGAGCGCGACGATCGCTTGTGCGTCACCTGCGGAGAGATCGCTTGCCAGTAAGTCTGGGTCGATGCGCGCGACGAGCAGGCTACGGTACTCGCCGATCGCTCCACGCATCAGGCCGACCATATCCGCGCCCGCATCGCTTGCCTCATCGATGATGCGCAGGGCGGCAGCGGCGTCGCCGTTTAGAATCGCCTCGACCAATCCGCGCGCATAGCGCCGACCGGTCGCGCCGAAGGCCGCCTCGACCGTCGCCGTGCCGATCGGCCCGTCGGCATACGCGGCCACCTGCTCGAGCATCGTCAGCGCATCGCGCAAGCCGCCGTCGGCGCGGTAGGCAATCGCGCCGAGCGCCTCGTCGTCGATCGCAATGCCTTCGGCATCGGCAATCTCGCGCATGCGCGCGATCATGACGGCAACTGGAATGCGCCGGAAGGCGTAGCGTTGGCAGCGCGAGAGGATCGTCGGCGGCAGCGCTTCGGGCGCTGTGGTTGCCAAGATGAAAATAGCGTGCGGCGGCGGCTCTTCGAGCGTTTTGAGAAAGGCATTGGCGCCTTCGCGCGTGAGCATGTGCGCCTCATCGATGATGAACACTTTCATGCGCATCGCCGCGGGGGCGAACTTGACCGACTCGCGCAGGGCGCGGATCTCTTCGATGCCGCGATTCGAGGCGGCATCGACCTCGACGACGTCGAGCGCCGTTCCGTTCAGGATCGCGCGGCAGTTTTCGCAGGTGTTGTCCGGCTCGGCCGTCGGCCCGAGGACGCACTCGATGCAGCGCGCCAAAATCTTCGCGGCCGACGTTTTGCCGCTGCCGCGCGGCCCGGAGAAAAGGTAGGCGTGCGCCAGTTTGCCGCTCGACAGCGCCGAGCGCAGCGTCCGCACCACGGCATCCTGCCCGACGAGATCGCTGAACGTAGGCGGACGCCAAGTCCGATACAGAGACACGCCGCTATTTTCGGGGCGGCCGCGACAGCGTACCTGTGCGGGGGTGCGGAAAGATTTCCGACGTGATGCGGCCGCGAGTTTTTCCTAACCCGCTTAAAAGCCACGTTTTTCCAATTGCGGCGAACCGCCCGGGGGACTTCAGTTTGCGAAACCGTCGGGCGGGTACGCTACGTTATGGTTGGGTCGGCTTCTTTTTATGAAGGCCGGCGTCGAGTCGTGTTTTAGGAGAGGTCGGACGGTGTCCGGCGCGGGGCGGCGGTGGAGCGGCGAAGGCCTGGCGCCGGCGTCTCGGCGGAGTCGAATCCCGAGGAGAACGAAGTGGAAACGGTCAGCTCCGAGCAGCGCGTGCAAACGGCGCTGCGTGATCTTTTTGGATTCGAGACGTTCAATCCAGGTCAGCCCGAAGTGATCGAACGCGTCTTGCGCGGTCGCAATACGCTGGCAATCCTGGCAACGGGCGCAGGAAAAAGTCTGTGTTACCAGTTGCCGGCCTTGATGATGGCCGGCACGACGGTCGTCGTCAGTCCGCTGATCGCGCTGATGAAAGACCAACTCGACATGCTGACCGAACACGGCTTCACGGCCAACGTCGCGCTCAATTCGACCTTAAGCGAAGAACAAGAGCTGGCCGCTCGCGCCCAGATCGCGAACGGCGCGGTGAAGATCGTCTTCGTGACCCCGGAAAAACTCGAAGACGAGACGTTCCTCGACCTTTTGAAGCAGGTCGACATCCCGCTGTTCGTCGTGGATGAAGCGCACTGCATCAGCCAGTGGGGACACGACTTCCGGCCAGCCTACCTCGCACTCGGAGCGGTCATCAAGGGCCTCGCCAGCCCAACCGTTCTGGCCTTGACCGCTACCGCCACGCCCGCGGTGCGCGAAGATATCCTCGTGCAGTTAGGCATTCCCGACGCCGAAACCGTCGTCAAGGGTTTTGACCGGCCCAACTTGCGCTACGAAGTGATCAAGGCCGAGAACGAGGCGGGAAAACTCAAGCGCCTAAAGGGTCTCTTCGAGAACGGGCTCGACGGCACGGGCATCATCTACACGGCGACGATCAAGAACGCGCTCGAAGTGCAACGCTACCTGCACGATAATCTCGATCTTCCGGCGGCCGTCTACCACTCCAAACTGCAAAAGCACGATCGCGTGTCGGTCCATGAACTGTTCATGTCCGAAGCGATCCGTGCCGTCGTTGCGACCAACGCCTTTGGTCTCGGAATCGACAAAGCCAATATCCGCTTCGTCGTCCATTACGATCTCCCGGGATCGATCGAAGCGTACACGCAGGAAGCGGGGCGCGCCGGCCGCGACGGCGATCTCTCGCGCTGCATCCTGCTCTATCGCATGAGCGATACGCGCGTGCAGAATTATTTCCTGACGGGAAAATACCCCGGCATCGAAGACGTGCAGAAGGTTTTCGGAACGCTCGAGTATTTCGGCGGTCAGGAGGGCGGGGTGTCGCTGGCGGACCTGCGCAAGATTTCGCAGCTGCCGCTGACCAAACTCAAAGTCGTGCTGGCCCTGCTCAAGAAGGCCGGCTTCATCGAGATGCGCGCCCGTTCGCGCTACGGATTGACGCCCGACGCGATCGTGAACCGTCACCTCGTGCTCAACTTGACGAATTACGAAACCAAGAAGTCGTACGATCAGAGCAAACTGGCGATGATGCTGCAATACGCCGAAGCGCGCGGCTGCCGGCGTAAGTTCATCCTCAACTATTTCGGTGAGAACTTCGAGCGCGAAAATTGCGGTGAATGCGACAACTGCCTGCATGCCGCCGCGGCCGCCAAAGCGCGCGATACGCGGGTCACCAGCGGCTACCGCATCGCCGACATCGTTACCCATCCGAAGTTCGGGCAAGGCACGGTCGAGCGCGCGGAGAAGGACCTGGTAACGGTCTTGTTTCCCACTGTGGGATACAAGACGCTACTCGCGTCAGCCGTAGCCCGCGAACCCAAAATCGCTTAGGAGGTCTGATTGCGCCGTTTGGGCGCGACGTTTGCTGCGGTTGCCGCTTTCGTTGCGTTTGCGGCGAGCGGTGATTTCGGCGTTCGAGCGCAACCGGCGCCGACGGCGCTGCCTTCGTCCCCATCGCCTTCCGCGCTGAGTAGCCCGAGCGCCGCGCCGTCCGTGCCAACGCCGCTGCCCGCCGTCGCGCCGAGTGCGAGCGGCACGGCGCTTCCGGCGCCGAGCCCCGCGCCGACGCAACCTCCGATCATCGCCAATCCGGCCAGTGTCGGCGTGACGCCGGGAGGCATGCAGACGGTCTTCCTCAGCCACGTGCTCGGCGCGATCACGGTTGCGGTCGCCGACGCCGCCGTTGCGACCGCAACCGTCGACCAGGGCAGCGCGACGGTTGCGATCGTAGGGAAGACGCTCGGCTCGACCACGATCACGGTCGGCGATTCGCGCGGCCTAACCCGCGACATCCCGGTGCGCGTTGCCTATCCGGCGGGCGACATCGCCCCGACGGCGAGCGTGCGCATCACGGGCGATCCCGCAACGCAGTTGTTCGTACGCGATCAAGCCGTTGCAGCCGCTGCTCTCGCCGCGGGTACGCGACCCGGCGCATCCGTCGTCACGGCGCCCGATTCCGTATCCGTCGTTAAGCCGCTCGCTCTCGACGACCTGATGGACGTCGCCGTCCCGCTGATCGTGCAAGGCGATGGCTATTTCACCGTGCAGGGCACGACGCGCGTTCGAGTCGTGAACTTCGCCCAGCCGCGCATCCCGCCGCGCTCGCTCTTGGTCAGCGATTATCCCGAGACGCTGCGCGAGAACGGCATCTTATTCACCTCCGGCCTGACGACCGCGGGCGTCGAGCGCTTCCTGTACTATCACTACAATCCGCCCACGCAACCGGAGCGGCGCATCGTTCTCAAGGTGCGCAACGATTCGCCCGAGCCCGCGCTCGTGCAGTACATCGCGGGCGTCGCGGGCCCTGAAGACAACGAGATGGAGGTCGGGCACCTTTCGACGCAGCGTTTCTTGGTGCGGCGCGCTCAGAACGAAGGGACCGTCGTGACGATCCCCGCGCAGTCGACCACGAATCTGGCGCAACAGCTGTTGCCGGCAGGGCAAACGGTCAGCGGCCTGATGCAACTGAGCGAGATCGAGGGTGCGCCGCTCGGGCTCACGCTGGTGGCGCAAAACGCGATCGACCCACTGAACGCCGCGATCCCGTCGTCGGCGTTACTGGTCGGCGACCGGCCCCACGCGCGCGGCGTCTACCGCATCCCGGAATTCTTCTTCGACCGCAGTTACGATGCCGAAGGACCGGATCTCGAGCTTCCGATCGGCCAGATACCTTTACCGAATTTGGTCCAAGGCGAGACGCTCGCCGGCGATTACGGCGTACTGCAATCGGTGACCGTGCGCATCGTCAACAACGATCGCCGGCACGCGCGCCAAATTGCCCTGTACGCCAATCCCCGCGGCGGCCGGGCGACGGGCACCTTCATCATCGACCGCGTTCTCGTCCAGGCGCACGCGATGGCGCCGTTCGGCCACTATAAACTACGGCAGTATACCATCGGACCGGGCAGTTTCGTGCGCACCGAAATCGTCACGATGCCCGAGGGCGGCTCATCGTATCCGATTCGCTTGATCATGGCCCCGGACGACGGCAGCGCTCCGCCCGGATCACCGGGCTCGCCGGTGTATTGACCGTTCCCTAACAAGGCTGCGGACCGGCGCGCGAAATGTTGATTGTTTTCAGATGATGGCGCCAGCACTGAAGGCGCTCAGCCGGCCCGTGCGGTGCATGACCGCTCACGCGCCTGGAATCACTGCTCGTTTGCGACGCGTCTGTATGCTGTAATTGCAAGCCGCGCGCCCGTCTTCCAACCGAAGCGTTCGACTGCGGCAGCGCGACCGGCTGCGGCGCAAGCATCGGCCGAAGCGCGCTCGGCAAGCCGGGAGCGCATTGCATCGACCCAGCCGCCAACGTCGTCGGGCGCGACAAGGGGAGCCCCACCGTCCACGATCTCGGGCAACGACGCCGCGTTCGCGGCGATCAGCGGGACGCCGGCGCATAACGCCTGAGCGGCAGCGTACCCGAACCCTTCGTAGCGGGACGGGACGGCCGCAAACGCCGCGCGCGCATACAGGTCGAGAAGTTCGCTGCGCGACACGTAGCCGCGCACGTCGAATCGTTCGTCGACGCCGAGCGTGCGCGCGATGTCACGCACGCGTGCGAGATACGGCGTAAACGGCCCAACGGAAACGAGACGCAGTTCGGGCACGCTCGGCAGTGCTCGCACCAGTATTTCGAGGTTCTTGCGCACCTCGACCGTGCCGACGACGAGCGCGAACGGTTGCCTGTCGGGATTTCGGATAACCTGCATGACGTCGTCCGCGACTCCGGGATACAGCACCTGCACGCGCTGCGGTTCGAGCGCCGTCGACTCGAGCAGTTCGTCGCGCGAGAAGGCGGAGTCGACGAATACCATGCGTGCCCAACCGTACAAGCGACGCTGCAGGGCGCCGAAGTAGGCGCGGGCATAGGGACGCGCGTGATGCTGCGAGCGCAGCCACGCGACGTCATGCACCGTTGCCACCAGCGGCACCCGCGCAAGCGGCGGCAGCCGGGCAGCGAGCGGCAGCGTACCCGCGGCGCAGTGCAGCACGTCCACCCGCGCGCGCCGCGCCGCGACTGGCAAGAGTATCTGATCCCAGATGATGCGGCGATCGAAGCGCCACGGGTCGAGCCGCCGCTCGTAAAGCGCGATCGCGCGAACGTCCGCGCTTAGCATCTTCGCACCGTTGCCGAGCAACCCGCTTGCCCGCGCGTCACTCGTCGCAAGCGCGCCGAGCAATCCGCGTACATATTCGCCAATGCCCGTCGCCGTGCCGACGCCGAGTTGCGCGTCGATCCCGACCGTGAGTGATTCGGTCAGTGGGCGAG
>JALYUD010000181.1 GCA_030853905.1 Vulcanimicrobiota bacterium | reverse complement strand
GGATCAACTCGGCGTTGTCGCTCTGCTTCTGGGCGGCCCAGCCGCGCGCGAAGGCTTCGAGATAGAGCAACAGCGTTAACGGGCTGGCGATCAGAATGCGCGACTCGCGCGCGGTATCGAACAACGTCGGTTCGAGCGCGAACAGCGTCGAGAGCATCGCCTCGATCGGAACGAACATGATCGTCCAACCGACGCAGTGTTCGGCTTGGTGATACTGCCGTAGGCTGAGCGCTTTGATATGCGCGCGGACCGCCGCGACCGCAGCGCCGAGCAGTGGTTCGCGCTCACGATCGTTATCGGCGCTGACGGCCTCTTGGTAAGCGGAAAAGGGGCATTTGGCATCGATCGGCACGCTGAGGTTGCCGGGAATGCGCAGCACGACGTCGGGCCGTCCGCTGCCGTCGGCACCGTAGCCGCTTTGCTGGACGTCGAAGCTGACGTGTTCGGTCATGCCGGCGATCTCGAGCAGGCGGCGCAATTCGAACTCGCCCCACGAACCGCGCGCCTGCGAGTTGCCGAGCACGCGCTCGACGCGGCGGGTGGCGTCGTCGATGCCGGCCATTTTGCCGTTGAGCGCTTCGAGCAGGGTGGAAACGTGGGCCTGATCTTTCGTTCGCTCGGAGCCGAGGGCGGCGAGCGATGTTCCAAGCTGATCCAGCCGTTCACCCAGCGGCGCAACGGTCGTCGCGACTTTTTCACGGAACGCGGCCGCGTCGGCGCCGAAGCGTTCCGCGGCGCTCGTGACGAGCAGCTCGCGCGCCTCGTCGACATACTGTTTTGCGACCCGCTGCAGGCGCGCCTCGACGTCGGCCTCGCTGCTGCGCAGCGATTCGACGCGCTGACGTTCCGCGGCCAAGGCGGCTTCAAGCCGGCTTCCGTCGGTGCGTAACCGATCTGCCGTGGTCTCACTGGCTTGCAGCGCGCTGCGAACCTCCGCCAGGGCAAGCTCGGCGCCGCCCGCTTGCGCTTCCGCGATTGCGCGAGCGATTCTGGCCGCGGTCAGCGCTTCACTGAGCTCACGGCCCCGAACGTCGAAGTCTCGCCTGGCGATCCGCGTTCCCCGCGCTGCCGTCAACCAGACGAAAGCGCACCCTCCGACGAAGGCGATCGCGAACAGCACGGTTACCCAAACAGACACGCTCGCGGTCACGGAGAGACTCCTTACCGGAGTGAGTATCGCGCTGCGGTGTGCCACCAGTATGGCAGTGTGCTTCCTCACTCCACGGGCTTCAGCGCGACAATGAGGCCGCGCAACGGCCTACCTCGACGTTGGCCGCAGCCGGCATCCTCGCGCTTCCGCGAGACGTCAGCGCGCAAAGCATAGCGACCGCGACAGCATGGGGCTGCACGCATACTGCCATGCAGGTGGCACGCGCGGGGCGCATAGTGGGGGCGTGTCCGGCACACAAGTCTCCCTCGACCGTTTGGCAGCCCTCGGTTTGCTGCCGCAGCTGATCGAACGAGCACTGCGTAGCGGGTTGCGGGAGACGGTGTTGGGTGGCGATTGGGACGGCGTGCGCCGCACGCCGCCGCGCCACGCGGCGCTCTTGCAGTTCGACCGAGTCGGCGGCGCACGGCCGCTATCGGCACACAACCGCGTGGCTGCCCGCTCGACCATTCTGGCCCATGCCGAGCGTTTCGCAGGATCGCGGTTGGGGCGCCGCCTAGCGGCGCTGGACGGTTCGCTCATCCGTGACGCCGCCGGCGAACCATTCGATCTCGTCGTGCAATCGCTCGCGGGAACGTCGTACGCGATTCGTTTTGCGGTGGTGCGCGATGCGCTCGCCGCCATCGCGCTCGTCGCGGCGATCGCAGCGCGGACTCCGTTCGCTGCCGGCACGTTGCTCTACGATCTCGAAACGGGAAGGACGCGCTACTTCGCATCCGAGCGCGAGACGTTCGCGACGCAGCGGCAGCGGCGTGCGGGCTGAACTCAATGTCGTCGTTGTCGAGCGATTCGTTGCGCGCCGGGCAGCATTGTCGGATCGTGCCCGCGAACGTGAACGGCGTGCGCAGCGTGATGATACTTGCCGCGGTCGCGACGTTGAGCGGGCATATCACCGATAGGACGACCGGACAGCCGCTGATCGGCGTTCACGTTCGGGCCGGACACCGCCTCGCCACGACGGATGCCGATGGTCGTTATCTGCTGGGCGGGCTCTCCGCCGCCCGATACACGCTGCGGATCGAGTCGAACGACGTACCGCCCGAAAGCGTCACGGTAACGCTGCGGCCCGGCCCCAACCGGCGCGACGTACGGGCCTGCAGCACGACTCTCGACTATGGTTGCGACGCCGCGCCAGCGCCTGGTCCCGGCTGAACCGTCTTGGGGCGCCGCCATGGGGCGCATTGTGCCGCCGCGTGGGTTCAGTGCGCGGCGCGGTTTTCGGCCAACAGGAGAGCGAACAGCAAGGTGTTGGAGGCGTGACTGGTCCAGCAATACGGGCATTCCGCTTTGCTGACGAACAGCAGGCTGTACATCAAGTAGAGCGACATGGAAAAGGCCGCGGCCGACCCCGCGAGCATCGCGCGGCGCACGGGTTTGGAGCCGCTGGCCGGTAGTACGAGGAGCAAAGCTCCGTAGTAGATCAGCCCGAATTCGGAGTTCGGAAGCCCGAAGAGCACGTGCGCGGCCGGTTTCTCGACGACGCTCGGCTCATCGAGTTCTCCGCGTTCGGCGCGCTTCGATTTACGGAACATATGTTGGGAGACGTACAAACCGGTCCCGGCTAGTGCAGCGACGGCAAATTTTCGAAGCATGGAGCGCTTGTTACCCACTACGTCCGGCAAGCGTCGCGAAACGTTCGGCGACGCGGGCGAATATTTCGCCCATCGTCGGGTGCAAGTGGGGCATGGCGGCGACGTCGCGCGTCGTTGCACCGCAGGCGATCAGCGTGATCGCTTCCCCGGCGAGGTCGATCGCGTCGTCGCCGAGCAGCGCAACACCGACGATGCGATCGCACTCATCGACGAGCATCTTGATAAACCCCTCTTGTTCGGCCGAAACGACGGCCTTGCCGATCTCGCTGAACGGATGGCGGCGCACCGTCACGTCAAGTCCGCGAGCGCGGCAGGCGCGCTCGGTCAGCCCGGCGACGGCCACTTGCGGTTGGGTGTAGATTGCGTGCGCTTCCTGACGCTCGAAATCGGCGGCCGCCGGCGTCGCGGCGAAGGCGTTGCGCGCGGCCAGCTTGCCGGCATATTCGGCGACGTGAACCAAGTAACGGCGTCCCAGAACGTCTCCGGCCGCGTAGACCTTCGGATTCGTGGTGCGCAGGTTTGCGTCGACGGCTATTGCGCCGCCTTCGGTCGTTTCGATGCCGGCCGCAGTGAGGTCGAGATCGAGCGTGTTCGGCACGCGCCCGCTGGTCAACATCGCGGCGGCGACGCGCAGTTCGTGGGCGGTTCCGTCGTGGTCGTACGTGATGCGGCGTCCATCGCCGTCGCTCTCGCAGTGCGTCACCGCCGCGCCGCAGCGCACCTCGACGCCGTCGCGTTCGAGCGCTTCGCGAATCGCCGCGCCGATGTCGTCGTCTTCGTAACGTAACAGTTCCTGATCGTCTTGCAGCAGCGTGACGCGCGCTCCCAGACGGCTGAAGTACTGGGCGAACTCGCAGCCGACCGGGCCGCCGCCGAGGATCGCGATCGAAGCCGGTGCGTTGCGCAACTCGAGCGCGTCGTCGACCGCAAGATACGAGCCGATCGACAAGCAGGGCATCAGCGAGGCGTCGAGTCGCGACCCCGTCGCGATGACGAAACGCTCGGCGCCGAGCCGTGTGCCGCCGACCTCGATCGTGTCCGTGCCGACGAAGCGCGCTCGCCCTCGCCGCAATGGGTACGTTTCGAGTTCGGCCACGCGGTCCTCGGCGAAATAGTCGACCAGTTCACGCTTACGCCTGACGACCGCTCGAAGATCGACGTGCGCGGATCCGGTCGCTACGCCGACATCCTGGGCATCGTCGACCGCGCGCAGCCGCTGCGTCGATTCGAGCAGCGTCTTCGCCGGCATGCAGCCACGCAAGATGCACGTACCGCCGAGGTCACCGGGTCCGGTCACGAGCATCACGCGCCGCCCCTCTGCGCGCGCCTCTTCTGCGGCAGCGAAGCCGGCGGTTCCCGCGCCGATCACACAGAGTTCGTACGTCTCAGCCACGCGTGTAAGTAGCGGCAATCATGCAGAAACGTGCCGAACGTTGCGCCCGCTGCGTTGTTTTGCGATCCCCAAAGCGAGCGCAACGAAACAGAAGAACGCCGAGATGCCGCCGGTCCAGGGCGGACCCAGCGCCGCGAGCACGGCCGTCGAGATCGTCGGCATGATGATTCCCGAAGCGGAGTCGAGCGACGAACCTGCGCCGAGGATCGCGCCGCGTATGTGCTCGGGCGATGCGTCGGTCAGGAGCGTCGCCAGCGTTGCGTTGGCGACTGCGAGGGCGAACGCGAACAGCGCCTGCGATGCGAACAGGACCGGGGGGGCATGCAAGAACGGCACCAGCAGAAAAAACACCACGGCCGCCGCAAAGCCGGCGTTCGACGCGCTGCGCACCCCGATGCGGTCGACGAGCCGTCCCACGACGGCGAGCTGAAAGACGATGCTCATCACCCCGAAGCCGGCGAAGAAGTAGCTGATTTGGATTGGTCCGAAACCGGCGACCGCGCCGAGTACGAGCGCATAGACGGCGAACCACGCGTAGAGTCCGAGTGAGTAGGCAAACTTCTGCACGAGTACGGGCGAGACGCGCGCGTCGCCGAGGAAACGAGCGATGTCCCGCAGGGATGCAGTCTGCACCGTTTCATCGGGTGCGGGGACGTCTCCGGGAAGAAAGACGATCGTCACGAGCAGGGTCACGAGTTGCAGAGAGGCGGCGAGCACGAACGGTGCCGCATAACCGTAGCGCGCCAGCAGCAACCCGCCCGCGACCGGGCCAAGAACGATTCCCGCGGAAAACGCCGCGCCGACGTAGGCGAAGGCGCGCGAGCGTTGCTCGGGTTCGACGCGGTCGGCGACGTAGGCTTGGGTGACGCTGATGTTGCCGCCCGAGAGTCCTTCGACGATGCGTGCGGCGAAGACCCATGGCAGCGACGGCGCGAAGGCGAGCCCGGCCCAGCCGATCGTCGCTCCGATCTGCGAGACGATCAGCACCGTCTTGCGGCCGATGCGATCGCTGACGTGCCCCCACAGCGGCGCAGCCACGAACTGGCACAGGGCAAAGGTCGAGAACAGTGCTCCCACGGCGATCGTCGACGCGCCGAAATGCTTGACGTAATACGGCAAGATCGGCAGCAGGATGCTGAACCCGAGGATGTCGATGAACGTGATCCCGAGGATCGGGAGCAGGCGTGTGATCACGGCCGACGAGCCGGCCGCGAGCCCAAACGCGACTGATTCGAGGCAGTCGAATGCAAACTACGTCGTGACGCGAACGGAACTGCGACGCGTGATGCGGCGCGTCGGCAAGTTCGGCCCTTTGGCGGGAACGCCGATCGCTGCGGCGGCCAGCCGATCGCGGATCGCTTCGGGCATGCGCGCGATCGCCAGGGCGATGTGAGCGTCCGTACCGACGACGTAGCGCGCGTGCGGTTTCGGCGCGACAAGCGCGTGCGCGATCGCTTCGGCGACGCGTTCCGGCGGCATGCCGTGGTTCGCGTTGCGTTGCGAGAGGCGCACGATGCGGCGGATCGTTTCGTCGTACGGTTCGCGGCGTGACGGCTCAACCGTTTCGAGGGCCTTCAAACTGACGTCCGCACCGCGTTCCCAGAGCGGCGACTTCACGGCGCCGGGTTCGACCACGGCCACGTGCACGCCGAAGGCGCGCAGTTCGACGCGCAAAGCATCGCTCGCCGCTTCGAGTGCAAACTTTGAAGCCGCGTACGCGCCGACGAAGGGCGACGCGAGCTTCCCGCCGACCGCGCTGACGTTGACGATACGCCCATGCGTCGCTCGCAAGATCGGCGCGAACGCTTGCACGAGCGCGATTGCGCCGAAGAAGTTTACTTCGAACTGGCGCCGCATCTCATCGAGCGGCAACAGTTCGAGCGGACCGGTGAGCGCCGTGCCTGCGTTGTTCACGAGGCCAAGCAATTTTGCATCGCAGCGCGCGGCGATCGTCTGCGCGGCGCGCGCGACCGATTCGGCATCGGTCACGTCGAGCACGATCGGCGTGACGTCCGGTCCCGCTTCGCGTACGAGCGTCTGCGCGTCCGCGTCGCGCCGGACGCCTGCGAACACGATAAACCCGGCGCGCGCCAGACGGACGGCGGTCGAGTAGCCGACCCCGGTCGACGCACCGCTGACCAGCACGGCGGCGCGCGGGGGCGTGGGAGGAAGCGCGGCGCCGAGCGCCCCCCCGGCTTTGGTCGCGATCATGCGCCCACCGCCGCGCGCTTGGCGACGAGCGCGATGGCGACGTGGGTCATCACGGCCTCGTCGTCACCGTTGTAGGTGACGTTACGGAAGTGGATCACGCCGTTAGGTTTCTCCGGATGCGCGCGTTTCCCGGTGCATTCGCAGGTGACCCGTAACGTATCGCCGGGATACACCGGCTTCAGCCAGCGTAAGGCGTCGACGCCGAGGCCGATGCCGCCGTCCTTACCGAACACGCCGCTCTCGACGATGAGGCGCATCGCATAGCTTGCGGTCTGCCAGCCGCTGGCGGCGATGCGGCCGAAGAACGAGCGCGCCGCAGCCGCATCATCGAAGTGAAACGGTTGCGGATCGTACTCATGCGCGAAGGCGACGACGCTCTCGCGCGTGACCGTGATGCTCCGCGTTTCGACCCGCTCCCCGATCGTCCAGTCCTCGAAATACCGCTCCGGCATCGTCTAAGGATTCGACTTCGTCGATTCTGTTGCGTTCGGCCTGCGGCCGGTCCGCCCGTCATACGTCCGTTACGGACGAGCGTCGCCCGTCGGACAAAGTCCGACGAGCTCCTAGGGATGTTGGAACGCGTTACTCCGCCCTCCCAGCTAGGCCGCCGGTTTAGGCGATCAAAGCTCCGGCGTATGAGCCGCGCTCGAGCTCTTCGACGATTGAGGGCTGCGATGGACGCCAGTTCAGATGTTCCTTGGCGCGTTCGGACGAGATGCACTGGTCGAGCGACAGACACTCACCGTAATGCCCCATCAGTTCGGGCGGAACGATCGAAACGGCACCCTCTGCACCCGCGCCGCGGCTGGCGGCTTCGGCGATCGCGCGCATCGTGAAGTGGTCGTCGTTGACGGCGTTGTAGGCGCGGCCGGGGCGGCCGCGTTCGATCGCCAGGGCCACGAATTGGCCGAGGTCGCCGATGGCGATCGTCGCCCAGCGGTTGGTCCCGTCGCCGACGACGGTTG
>JALYUD010000148.1 GCA_030853905.1 Vulcanimicrobiota bacterium | reverse complement strand
TGCCGGGGCGTGCGCGTAAGCCGGCGCCGACCCGCAGCACCTCAGCCGCGGCAACGCCCTCGGGATACGGCAGATCGGACTGGACGACCAGCGCCCGGCGCAGCGGAATCGTATACATGACGCCGAGAATGCCGCCGACGGCGCAGACCCCGAAGGTCTGCCAAAACGGAAAGCCGGTCCACCAGCCGACCATGATCAGCCCCGGCAGCACGAAGATGATCGACGACAACGTGCCGGCGGCCGAAGCGACCGTCTGGACGATGTTGTTCTCGTAGATGCTGGCGTTGCGAAAAGCGCGCAGCACCGCCATCGAAATGACGGCCGCCGGAATCGACGACGCAAACGTCAGCCCGACTTTCAGTCCCAGATAAACGTTGGCAGCCGTGAACACGAGCGTGATTGCCGCACCGAGCAGCAGTCCACGAACGGTCAATTCAATCCGTGCGCGCGCCTCTGATGAAGCGTCGAGTGCAGAAGCTGAAGGGCCGGTCGAGGTTGCGGCCATCGCGGGCTACGAGCCCGGCGGGCGTTGCCCGTTCATCCGCGGCGTACGTACCAGATGCGTTCTCGGCCCGCAACCGGCGCCGAATGACGCGCGGCTTGCCACCGCTTCTCGGCTTCGCCGAATCAGATGTTTGCGCCGGACGATGGTGTTCGACGAAGTCGCAGCCATTACGGCCGCCGCGAACCGTGCGGCGTTGCCGGAGTGGGCGTTTTGGGAGCCGGCGGCGGTGTACTTTGCGGCAGTGGATTCGGCCGGTTCAGCGGTACACCGACCGGGGGCGGAGCCGTCGTGCCGCCGGGCGGTACGATGTACGGCGTAACGACGATATAAAGATTGGCCTGGGTCTTCGTCGTGCTGATGTGTTTGAAGAACGATCCGATCAGCGGGATGTCGCTGATGAACGGCAGCCGCGTCAGATTGCGGATCTCGTTGTCCTGCAGCAGTCCGCCGATGACGATCGACTGGCCGTCGCGGACGGTCGCGATCGTGCTCGCCGTGCGCTGACTGATCTGTGGAATGTTCCCTGTGGCGAAGCCGGTAACGCTCGAGACTTCGGAATAGATGTGCGAGGTGACATAGCCGTCTGAACTGACCCGTGGCTGGATTTGCAGGTTGACGCCGACGTTGACGTAGTTGACCTGCTCCGCGGTCGTCGAACTGGCTCCGGCGATAATGATGTTCGTCGTGATCGGCAGCGCGTCGCCGGTCAGGATCGAGGCGGGCTGGCCGCTCTGCGCCAGAATGCGCGGCGTGGCGATGACCCGACCGTTGCCTTCGCTGATCTGCGCGTAGAGGTTCGCTGCGACCGAGAGCTGCCCGGTAGGAAATCCGCCGGTCTTGGAGATGAAGCCGTTCCCGGCCGCCGCACCGTTGACGATTACGCCGCTGCCGTCGGGTGACAAGTCCAACCCGATGTTGCGCGCAGCGGTGTCGGTCAGTTCGACGATCTGTGTTTCCAAGAGCACGCTCGGTACTTGCACGTCGAGTTTATCGATCGTGTCGCGTAACGCGGCGATCACGTCGGGCGTACCGGTCAAAATGATCGCGTTGAGGCGGCGATCGATTGCCACGTTATCGCTGATGCGTTGCGCGACGCTCTGCGTTTGTCCGAAGCCGTTGCCGCCGCCGAAATTCTGCACCGGGGTGGGCGCATTGAAGCCACCGCCGTTGCCGAAGCCGCCGCCGCCGCCGAACGAGCTGCCGAGCGATGAGGTTCCGATGTTCGACTGTTGCGGCGAAAACGTGTCGTTCGGCGCAATGTTGGAACCCGCGACCAGGACGCCCGCGATTTCGCTGACGTCGGCGTATTTGAGGGGAACGACGACCGTCTGTTGGCTGCCGGGCGTGACCGGCATCGCCTGCGATGGCGGCGGCCCGAAGCCCTGGGTCACGGACGGCGCCGGCGCACCACCGGGGACGTCGATGTAGATCGCCGTGCCCGCCGGCCGAACCCGCAGTTGCCCCGGGGACGTCAAGTTAAATGACAGCCGCGTCTGGGAACCCGTTTGCGAAACGGCGAGGCTGCCGATCGGACCCGCACCGGCGAACGCCGGGGGGACTTGCTGCGAGAGGGTCGTGTTGTTGAGGACGACCGTCGGGTTGGCCGTGCCGTTGCCGGCGATGGCGAAGCCGGGTGCGCTGCCGCCGAAGGCAAGCGAGACGATGGCCCCGCCGTTGGGGCGTGCCGTGATCACCACGTTCGTCAGCGGCCCGGCCGCTTCTACCGGCCGGCAGACGAAGAGGACGGCAAGCAGCCCGAACGCCATTGCAAGCACGACAAAGGCCCTGGGACGAATCGCATGGAGCCGTGGCACCGCCCCGTCATTCGCGCCGAACCGTCAGCGTCATGCCGGCCGCAGCACCGCGGGGTGGAAAACCGAATTCTTTACGGTTTTCTCATTCTGAAGGGCCGGCGTCAGAGGCGAAGCGGTCGATCGTACCCGGTCAACTCGACGTAGCCATGCCCGAGCTCGCCGCCGGGAGGTTCCTGTCGTTCGAGATCGACGCTTGCGTCGTAATACGACGGTCCGTTGTGCGCGGAAATCTCTTGGTCTTGCAGCGGCGGAATGATTGCGAGATCGAGGCGCGGCCGGCGAATGAAGGCTTCCCATAGCGACGGATAGGCGATGCCGGTGCGCGGACTGTGCCAATGTGTTGCCAACGGATTTTCGACGGTGAAATCCTTTGCGTCTAAAACCGTGACGTTGTTTGCAGCGACGACGACGCCGCTCGAAGCGCTCGTCGTGCGGCCGTCGCGAGCGCGGACGAGGCGCAGTTCGATGTCGCGTCCATCGTCGAGTTGAAATGCGAATCGATCCCAGCCGGTGTCCGTGTTGCCGAGTTCGTGCGATGATGATTCGTGATCGAGCCACGTCAGCCCGTCGACCGCGAAACGCGCGCCGGCGAGCGCAAGCGTACCGCGCGCGCGCAAGCGCGTGTACGCTTCTTCGTGCGCACGGCATGCGTTGCACGTGCCGGTCTGCACGCTTCCATCGGTGCCGTAGCGCACGGGCGCGTGCAGCGGGGCTTGCAGCAGATCGAGTGTGGCGTTGGGCGCGGCGGCGTGCAAGGAGAAACGGCGGCGACGCCAGTTCACGGATGTCGTCGTCTCGGCCAGCTCCCACGTTCCGATGCGAACCGGCAACCGTTGCGGCGCGAATGCCGCGAGACCAAGCGCGTTGCGTTCCAGCTGCGTGAACGTGGACGCCTGCCGTTGCCGTTCATCGACGATGATGAGCGTCGCCGGAATGATAGCGTCGCTCATCCACGGATTCGGCGTCCGTGCCTCGCCGGCATCGCGCCGTAAGGAGAAGCGAAAGAACGACACGCTGAAGTCAAAGCGTCGGCCCGCTGCCGTATGCAGATGGCCGAACAGCCGCCACCACTCCGCGGCGGTCGGTTTGGCCGTCGACGATGCGAAGCTCGCTGCGCCGGAGGGTGGTTCAATCGCGGGCCAGCGTGGCCGACGTGCCGACGGCGGCGACCGCAGTGCATCTCTGTGCGGTCCGGCCCAAGACGATTGCAGCTTCACAGCGAGCGAACGCGCTTCGGCATGCGTTTTCGGTGCTGCAGCGATCCCGAACAAGACGGCGGCCAGCAGGCAGGCGATGGCGGCGCGCCCGATCAGGTTGCGTTCGAACACGTCGACAGCTCGGCTTTTACGCCGGCGTCCGCGCGGCGTCGGTGGCGATGCGGGCGGCAAGCCGCGCCGGTGGGAGCGCCGCCAGCACCGCGGCGAGGAGGGTCGCGACCAGCGTCCCGGCGATGACGTCGCCGGGAACGTGTACCGCGATCGACTGGCCGAAGATGCGGCCGTCGATCATGCCCAGTTGTACGATGACGACGACGAAACCGAAGCAAAGACCCGCGATACTCCCGCAGACGCCGATCAGCGCGCCTTCGCCGAGCACCATCGCACGAATCGTCGCCCGCGTCGCGCCCGCGTAGCGCAGCAGGCCGATCTCGCGGCGCCGCTCGAGAACGAGCGCCGCTAAGGTCGTGGCGATCGCGCAAACGGCGATCAGTAGCGAGATCGCCGCGAGCGACGTAGCGATCGTAAACGTACGGTCGAAAATGCCGAGCGCCTGCGCACGTAGTTCGCGGGTCGTCGCGATCCGGAGCGCCATCGGCGCGAGCGCTTGCACGAGCCGCGTACGAACGTCGCTCGGCGCGCTGTTCGCGTTCGTAAAAACGGTCAGCGTATCGGCGCGCGAAGCACCATAGTAGCGGGTGAGCAGAGCGCGTGCGACCTCGAGCGTTCCGCCGGCGCCGGCGAAATCGTCACGAATCACGGCGATGCGCACGGTCACTGGACCGGCCGGCGTCGACAATTCAATTCGTTCGCCGACGTGTAATCCATAGCGCCGTGCGAGCGACGCGCTCGCGATCGCATCGCCCGAGCGAGGCACCGAACCCACGCCGGTCCACTGACGCGCCAGGCCGAGACCGCTTGCGTTCGCATCGCGTGCCGATGCAAAGTGGCCGGCGCTGAACGAAGGTGACGAGATCGACGTCGCCGCGTCGAGTCGATCGTCACCGCGTAAGGTTATTGTCCCGTCGCGGAAAGTGACGGGTAAGGTGCGTGAGCCATCGACTCGTGCGACGCCGGCGACGTGCGACATGCGACGGATCGTCCGCGCGTCGAACAAGGCGCGAGTTTGCGGCCGCACGATCAGATCGCCGGCTAGACTCTGCTGCACCCATGCCCCCAGCGCCGAGCGCAGAGAAGCGTTGGCGGTGGCGAAGCCGACCGTCGCGCCGACCGCAACGGTCAACGCCGCGATGGCGACGCCGGTCCGCTTCGGTGCCGCCGCTACGTTGGCACTGGCCAGAAATGCCCATGCCGGCCAGCCGCGCACAGAAGGTCCGAGACGAGGTCCGCGCCGCGGACCTTCAAAGCCGCGGGCGCCCATCGCTTGCGCGGGCGCAACGCGCATCGCGGCCAGCGCAGGCAACACGGCAGCAAGCGTCGCGATGCCGACCCCGGCGCCCAGCGCCCGCGCGAGTTCGATAAGGTCGCTTATCGCGACGCCGTAACTTGCCGGCGCTTGCGGCGCGAGCGCGGCAAGGACGTACCGCGCGCAAAACGAGCCTAGCACGATCCCCAGCAGCGAGCCGAGTGCACCGAAGAGCGCCCCTTCGGCCAGGAACGCGCCGAAAACTTGGGCGCGCGTCGCACCCAGGCCGCGCAATGTTCCGATGTCCGCGCGGCGCTGCATGACCGACGTTCCGACG
The DNA here is from genome assembly GCA_030853905.1 of Vulcanimicrobiota bacterium. GTDB lineage: Bacteria > Vulcanimicrobiota > Vulcanimicrobiia > Vulcanimicrobiales > Vulcanimicrobiaceae > Nyctobacter. The sequence continues at coordinate 6,607 of JALYUD010000148.1, read as the reverse complement.
GCGCCGTAGACGAGCGTCGCGGCGAGCAGCAGCGCAAGATCGCCGAGCACACCGAAGTCGAGTATGAATTCCCGCAGCAGGCGTCCGACCGCGTCCCCGTTCCCGCTCGGCGATTCGACCCGCGCGCCGGGCGGCAGCGCGGCGCTCAGACGTGCGCGAACCGCCGCCGCTGGACGATCGATCGACAGATCGATGCGATCGAGCAGACCGGCCTGGTCGAACAGCATCTGCGCCGTCCCAACGTCGACGAAGACGACGCTCGAATCGACGCCCGTCGCTCCCTGCGGCAGAACCGCCGCAACATGCAAGGTCACGTACTGCGCACCGACCAGCGTTTCGAAGCGAGTGCCGGCATGCAGGCCGAAGCGCCGCGCGAGCCGCGCCGAAACGACCGCGCCGCGCTCGTCGAGCGTGACCTGCGGGAGTAGCGGCGAGCCGTTCGGCGTGAACGCCCCGGGCTCTCGCTGGTCGACGTTGCCGACGCCCGGCAACGGGTGTAGCATGTCGACGCCGATGATCCCGACGCTCTCGCGCCCCGCCGCGCGAGCACGTGCCCGCGCTACGATCAGCGCATTCCCCGCGACGATGGGCCGTGCGCTCGTGATTCCCGCAACGTTGATGACGCGCGCCAGCACGCGTTCGTCGAGACCGCGACCGCTGCCGACGATCTGTAGATCGGCCGGGGCGGCGAGCAGTTGCGCATCATGGGCCGCCGAACGGATCACCGCTGAGTCGGCGAGCCCGATCGCCACCGCGACGGCGACACCGAGCGCGACTGCGAGTAGGGTCACGAGTGCTCTGAACGCTCCGCTGCGGATCCCTCCGACAACGAGCGCGTCGAAAATCACACGGGCGTCGTTCGCCTTGCGGCCGGCTCGGCCCCCGACACGACTTCAACGTGTCCTTCGCGTGCGGGTTCGCGGCCGGAATGCGCTTCGAGTTCCGGATCGGGCTCGGGATGGAGCGCGCGGGGTTTGACGTTCTCGATGATGACGCGGACCACGCCGACGACGGGGACGGCGACGAGCATGCCGCCGAATCCGAATGCTTCGCCGCCGACCAGCACCGCGAAGATGACCGCAAGCGGCGAGACGCCGACGGTGCGGCTGACGATCTTCGGCGCGATCAGGTTGCCTTCGAGTTCGAAGATGACCGCGAACCCGGCCGAGGCCAGCGCCGCGTCGAGCAAGCCGTTCGTCAGCAATGCGACGAGTACGGCGGGGACGGCGCCCGCCGCTGCGCCGAGATACGGGATCAGGTCGAGCACCCCGGCCCACACGCCGATCAAAATCGCGTACGGCACGCGCAGAATTTCCAGCATCACGGCGACCATCAAGGCGACCGTAACCGCGACGAGCACCTGGCCGCGCACGAAACCGCCGAGCACGACGTCGATCTGATCGATGATATCGCCGGCTTTGCGGCGATAGCGGTGCGGCAACGTTTCGAGGAAGAAGCGTCTGGCCGGGTCCGCTTCCAGCAGCATGTAGATCGACGTTGCGGGTATGGCGATCAGCAGCGCGGCGAGCGATACGAACGACAGCGCGGCGGTCAGCACGGAACTCGTCGCGAACATGGCGTTCGCCCGGAGCTGCGAGGCGAACCCGGCCACGGCAGCGTCGATCGCTAGGCGCGCTTTCGGCGAGGCGTGCTGCATGAACGGGAAGTTCGGATTGTAGATCAGTCCACGCAGCTCGCTTTGCAGATGGGGCAACGTCATGACGAACTGTTCGAGGTCGAGTGTCAGGATCGGAATGAGGAAAAACGCCGCCAAGCCGACGATGCAAGCGAAGCCCGCATAGACGAGCACGACACTCGCTCCGAGCGGCAGCTTTCGCGAGACCCGGCGCACGAGCGGATACATGAGATAGGCAAGAAACAGGCCGCCGACCGCGATCAGCGCCGCGAAGCCAACGTACCGAAAATAAGCCGTGACCTTCTCGAGCAGGAGCCAAACGATCAGCACCAAGAGCGCGATCTTCAGCCACTTGGTCAAGCGGTTTGCCTGCTCCAGCGCGCCTGGGCGCTCCGGCTCGACGCGAGCGGGCGGTTCGATATCGTATGTGCGCATCGTACGCGGCTGGCTTACCTCTTTGCCCGCAGGCCGGAGCCGCGACGAAAAGCGGCGTTGCCGATCAGTCGTTCCCACTTAATCATTCGGCCGCAGCCGCCCGCTAGCACACCTCCCCCTTCAACCGCCCACGTCTCGGTCTCACGCGCCCGGTTGACAATCCACTGTGTTTCGATATATCTATATAACGATATATCGAACTTCACCAAAGGGGAGCCGGCTGATGGCTGAGTCGCTGGAAGTTACGCCGCTGAATCCGCGAACGTTCTATGTCTTGCTGGCGCTTGCCGAGGGCGCGGGTCACGGCTACGCCATCGCCAAGTCGATCGAGGCGGCAACGGGCGGTAACGTCCGGCTGACCCCCGGCATCTTGTATCCGCTGATCAAAGGGATGCTCACCGACGGCTGGGTCGCGGAAACGAGCGATGCGGGCGACGACGTGCGGCGTCGCTGCTATCGGCTGACGCCGCGCGGCCGGCGCATCGCGCAAGCGGAGGCGCAACGTCTCGCCGCGCTCGTGCGTAAAGCCCAGGCGTGCCGCTTACTTCCGGCTCCGGCGCTCGGCTGATGACATACCGGACGTTCCTGGAACCACTGTTGTTCGCTTATCCGCGCGAGTTCCGCCGGCACTATCGCGAACAACTCTTCGTCGATATCGACGACGCGTTGCGGGAGAACGGCGCCCGGGCGCGCGGCGGCCCGTTCTTGCTGCGCACGGCGCTCGATATGGTGGCAGCAGGCCTCATGATGCGTCTGGAGATTCCCGTGCGCGATATCGCCTTTTCGTTCCGCACGCTCGCGCGCGCCCCGCTCTTCAGCATCGTCGCAATCATGACGCTTGCGCTTGCCATCGGCGTCAACGGTGCGGTCTTCGCCGTCATCAACGCCGTGCTGCTCAAGCCGCTGCCCTTCGTGCAGCCCGACCGCTTGGCGTTCGTTTCCGCGGACCCGAACATCAGCTTCACGGTGCCGCCCCCGTTGCTCGACGAGTACCGCCGCGGCAGCAGCGCATTCCAATTGGCGACCTACGGTTTGGTCGCCCCGACCTTGACCGGTTACGGACCGGCGAAAACGCTGACCGGCGAGACCGTCAGTTGGAATCTGTTCAACCTCATGCACGTGCATCCGCAGCTCGGCCGGTTTTTCACCGCTGACGATGCGCGGCCCGGTACGCAGAGCACGGTGATCTCCGATCACATGTGGCGTACCGTTCTGGGTCGCGATCCTCGCGTCATCGGTAAAATACTCCGGCTCGACGGTGCGGCTTGGCGGATCGTCGGCGTCGCCGAACCCGGGTTCGACATGCCCGACTACCGCAGCAAGTATGCTTTCGGATCGTCGATCGACATGCTTGAGTGTACACCCGCAAGTACGTTCGAGCCCGCATTGGCGGCCGGCGGTCTCTACGGTATCGTTCGTCTACGGCAGGGTGTCTCACTGGCCTCGGCACGGGCCGATCTTCAGCGTATCGACCGAGGCTTCGAAGGGCGCCATCCAAGACTCAAAGGCATAGGCGTGGTGCTCGTACCGCTACCGGACGCATTGTTGGGAAACATTCGCCCGCTGCTGCTTGCGGCGTTCGGAGCGGTCGTGCTGGTGCTGTTGATCGCCTGCGCCAACTTAGCGAATCTGCTGCTCGTGCGCGGCGCCGCTCGCGAGCGCGAATTCGCCGTGCGAACCGCACTCGGCGCGCAACGCTCGCGTCTCGCCGCTCATGTCCTGACCGAGGCCGGCCTCCTGGCGCTGATCGGCGGCGTCGTCGGCGTAGTTTTGACGCGGATCGCGCTCGGCGGTCTTGCCGCTCTGCCCATTTCCGGCGTGCCTCGCATCGGCGCGGCCAAGGTCGACGTACTCGTGTTCCTTTTCATCCTTGGAATCGTTGTCTTTTCCGCGATCGTCGCCGGTATGGTTCCTGTTCTGATGATGAATCTCCGTAACGTGAGTGCGACGCTGAAGTCGACGGGGCGCGGCGGCGATGCCGGTGCGGGCGGCACATTGCGCTCGTCTTTGGTCGTAGGCGAGATTGCGCTCGCCTTCGCCGTTTTGGTTGCCTCCGCGCTGCTCGCGCGCAGCGCCTTCGCGGTCGCCGGCGTCGACTTGGGGTTTTCGGCACGGAACCTCTATTCGGCGAACATCTTTCTCAACGCTTCGTACAGCGACGAGGCAAAACAGAGGGCGTTCGCAGCGCAGGCACTGAGGCGCCTGGGCGCTTTACCGACCGTCGCCGCGAGCAGCGTGGCGGTAACGGTGCCGGCTTCTTACGGCGCAATGAACATCCCGCACTACCGCATCGTCGGCGAGCCGGCGCCAAGCGGAAATCCGCCCAGCGTGACCTTCGACGCGGTTTCGCCGCGCTATTTCGAGATGATGCGGATACCACTATTCCGCGGGCGTTTCTTTACGGCGGCCGACCGTTTCGGCGCGGAACCCGTCACGCTGGTTTCCGCCAAGCTTGCCCGCCAAGCTTTCGGCGCGGTCGACCCGATCGGTAAGCAGCTGATCTTTCCCGACGTAACGGGGACGCGCGTCTTTACCATCGTCGGTGTCGTCGGCGACACGCGCCTTGAACCGCAGCGGCCGCCGGACGCGATGGTTTACGTCCCATTCGCGCAGGCACCGGAGCCCGTCTTTCAAACGCTGATTCGGCCACGCGCAGCGGCGCGAGGGTTTGCCTCACAGGTATTGACGGCGCTCGCGAGCGTTGATCGCTCGCAGGCGGTCGCCGGCTTTGCGTCGCTCGATTCATTCGTCGTCGCCGATACGGCCCCGCAACGCACGAACGCGTGGCTGCTCGGCATCTTAGCGCTGGTCGCACTGTTGCTCGCGATCGCCGGCATCTATGCCTTGTCGGCGTACTCCGTTGCACAGCGCACGCACGAGTTCGGCGTGCGCATGGCGATCGGTGCGCGCGGCACCGACATCCTGCGCAACGTGCTGGGGCATTCCTTGCGCCTAGGCGTGCTCGGCGTCGCACTCGGTCTCGTGCTCGCGGCACTCGGAACGCAGCTGCTGACGAGCCTGCTGTTCGGCGTATCGGCCTTCGACCCGCTTACGTTCGCCGCCGTGATCGCGATCTTGTTCGCAAGCGTAACGATCGCTTCACTCGTCCCCGCCCTGCGCGCCACACGCGTCGACCCCGTCGTCGCGCTGCGGTACGAATAGCGGTGTTCTTTAGTCGACACTACCTCATGCGCGCATCAAACGTCGTGGGCGTTGAGGGATGAACGACGGGCGAACGGAACAGGAACGTGATCCGAGCGAGAAGCCCTCGCGGCGTCCGTACGATCTTGATGGACTTACCGACGTGGCGTTGCGGGTCTTCGCCGAACGGGGATTCGACGGTGCGACGATGGACGATGTCGCGGCGGCCGCCGGCATCACGAAGGCGGCGATCTACCATCACGTCGCCGGTAAGGAAGCGCTGCTGGCGCGCGGATTGGAGCGCGCGCTCGACGCGCTGTTCGCAACGCTCGACGATCCGCAGATGCGTGAAGGTCCGGCGATCGAACGGCTGCGCCATCTCGTGCGGCGCGTCGCCGCAGTGGCGCTCGACGTTCTGCCCGAATTGACTGTGCTGGTGCGCGTCCGCGGCAACTCGGTGAGCGAACGGCGAGCGATTCAGCGGCGCCGCGAATTCGACCGGGTCGCGACGGAGTTGGTGCGTCAGGCGCAACGCGAAGGCGATATCCCGGCGGCACTCGATCCGGCGCTGGCGGTACGGCTCATCTTCGGGATGTGCAATTCGCTTGTCGAATGGTACCGTCCGGGCGGCCGATTGGCGCCGGGCGCCGTGATCGAGACGCTCGTCGACCTGACTTTCCAAGGACTGGACGGTGCCGGCGCGGGCAGAAACCCCCTGAGCTGACTGAGCGGCGAGTGCGCTTGACCGCCGGCCACGTCGGCAGTAGAATGACTTTATCGCCCTAACTGACCGTTTGGTAAGGAAAATCCGTTGGTCGCGACATTATCGAGTTACGTGGAAGGCCGTTGGCTCGCCGGAGCGGGTGAGGCCGCTGAACTTCCGAGCGCAATCGACGGCCACGTCGTCGCTGCTGCGTCAAGCCGCGGACTCGACTTCGCGCGCATGATCGACTATGCGCGCCGAGTCGGCGGTCCGGCACTACGCGCGCTGACCTTTCATCAGCGGGCCGCGATGCTCAAAGCGCTCGCGCTCTACCTCAACGAACGGCGCGAAGCGCTGTACGCGCTGTCGTTCGAAACGGGCGCGACCAAACGCGATCACTTCTTCGATATCGACGGCGGCATCGGGACGCTCTTTGCGTACGCCTCGCGCGGTCGCCGCGAGCTGCCCGACGAACGCTTCGCGCTCGACGGCGGCGAAGAGCGGCTTTCCAAAGGCGGGACGTTCGTCGGGCGGCACGTGATGACGCCGCTGCGCGGGGTCGCCGTGCATATCAACGCGTACAATTTTCCGTGTTGGGGAATGCTCGAAAAACTCGCGCCGGCGTTGTTGGCCGGGATGCCTGCGATCGTCAAACCCGCGACGGCCACGTCATATCTCACCCACGCCATGTT